>NZ_AKXS01000014.1:0-4572 GCF_000282835.1 Pandoraea sp. B-6
CGCCCCCCGCCCCGACGAGTCCGCCGCCCGCCGCCGACGCGCCGCAGGTGGCCGCTCCGCTGCCGTGGTGCGTGCAGACCTCGCTACGCGAGGAGGATGACTTGATGCGCAACTTCGGCGGCATTCCCGCCGGCGTGCGCCGGATCGAAGAAACCCGCTTCATCGCCAGCTACGATCGCGCCACTGGCAAGGTCGGGCCGCTCGACAACGGCAATCGCTTCGTGATGGATTTCGACGCACAAGGTCACCTGCTCGCGAACACCGACCGCGGCCACTATTCGTATGACGCCAGCGGCCGGTTGGAGAGCATCGATGGCGCCCCCGTCGAGTGGCAGAACGCCGACGCCTGGATTGTGCACGGCCCGGGACGTCGCGCCGCGTGGAAGGAGCAAGTCCGCCAGGAGAACAACGGGCAGTGGGAATGGACCCGCAGCCTCATCGCCGCCGCCAACGGCGCGCATCCTCACCGTGCGGGCAGCCTGCAGGCGCGACGGTTCGACGACGAGTGTTTCGCGCTCTCGCGTCAATGGTCGGCGCCCAACGCAGCACGTCAGGTCGTCACGGCCGACGGCAAGGTGCGTCCAGCGCCGAAGCGGGTCTCCTACCGGACGTTCGCCAGCGTGGAGCGCAAGCCGGATGGCGAGCGCATCGTTCGCGACAACGGCGCCGCCGCCCTCATCGACGGTCAATGGCTCGCGCTGGCGTGGGACAACGAGGTCGCGCAATACTCACCGCGTCACGAACTCACGCGCGTGACCCGCACCGACGCCGCCACGGGCGAGCGTCATGTGTCGGAGTACCACTACAAGTACGACGCGCAAGGCAATATCGTGCGCGTCGTGATCACCTCGCCCGCCGCGCATGGCGAGAAGGTCGACCCGTTCGCCAATGTCTTCGTGCGCAAGCTGACCTACTTCGACGCGGCGCCGGCTGCCCCGGCGCCCAACCAACTCACGTCGGCAAAGTAAAGCGGAACGTCGCCCCCCGCCCGGCCTGCCCGGGCGTGTCGACCAGCGTGATGCGCCGTCCGTGCAGTTGCAGAATGCGATGCACGATGCGCAAGCCCAGCCCACCTTCACGGCGAGCGCCGCCGACCGTGAATGGCCGCTCGAACAGGCCTTCGCGCGCGGTCTCGGGAATGCCGGGACCGGTGTCGCTCACCAACACTTCGATGTCGGCGCCCACCGGCGCCACCGCCACCGTGATCTCACCGCCCGACGGTGTGTAGCGCAGCGCGTTGTCGAGCAGGTTCGTGAACACGCGCTCGATCAGGCCGAGGTCGGCCCGCGCAACGGGAATTTGCGGCGCGAGTTGCGCGCGCAACGCGACACCGCGCGACTCGGCACTCAGTTCGAATTTCTGAAAGACGTCCTGGATCAGATCCGTCACGGAGAACGGCTCGGCCTCGGGCTGCACGAAGCCATGTTCCAGACGAGCCAGTTCGAACAGCGACTGCGCCAGCGCGCCGACCTTGCGGCTCTGATCGAGGGCGATGCCCAGATAGCGCCGCCGCTCGGCGGGCGTGAGCGTGGCGTCCTTGAGCGAGAGCGTCTCGAGATAGCCGTGCAGCGACGAGAGCGGCGTGCGCAGATCGTGCGAGATGTTGGCGATGAGTTCGCGCCGCTCCTGATCCTGGCGCGTGAGCGTGCGCCACTGCGTGCCCAGTCGCTCGACCATCTGTCGGAAGGCACGTTCGAGCACCACGATCTCGTCGTTCGGCCGCGCCTGCTGCGACGCCAGTTCATCCGCGGAGACGGCGGGCAGCGGCACCGGGGCCGCGTCGATATCGAACTCGCGCACCGAATCCGTCAAGCGGCGCAACGGACGCGTAATCAGCGCGAACGCCGCCAGACCGGCAATCAGGCACAGCGCCGCCACCAGGCCGATCGACCATAGCGCGGTATCGAGCGCCGCGCTCGTCGCCCCGCGCGCCGCGAAGCGGTCGTGCGCCTCGCCGACCAGCACGACGTAGACGTAGCCGACCTCGCGACCGTCCACCCGCAGCGGCGCGGCGCTGAATACCTTGCGGACATCGGCGTTACGGGGATCGTCGCCATAGATCGGCAACGCCTCGCCATCGATCAGCCGATGCACGGGCGCCAGATCGACCTGCGTGCGCCGCAGATGGCCTTCAGGCGCCGCGTGACCGGTAATACGCCCCTGCATGTCGAGCAGATACACTTCGACGCTCGGATTCACCACCATGAGTTGCCCGAACAGACGCCTCACGGCGTCGGGCTTCATGCCGTTCGCGTCCATGAGCTGGGCATTCGCGGCGATATGCTCCGCCAGTCCGCGCGAGAGCCCCTGAATCACTTCGGCTTCGTGCATGCGATTGGCGCGCACCTGCATCCACGCCGACGTGCCGCAGCACACCAGCAGCAGTCCCGCGAATACGAGCGACAGGCGCTGCGTGAGGGTGAGATTCCAGCGACGCATCATGCGCCTCCCGCCTCGGCACCCGTGGTGTCGGGCCCACCGTCATTGGCGAACTTGTAGCCGCGTCCCCAGACCGTGAGGATACGCGCGGGCTGCGCCGGATCCGCCTCGATCTTGGCACGCAGGCGATTGATGTGTGTGTTGACGGTGTGCTCGTAACCCTCGTGCTGATAGCCCCACACCGCGTTGAGCAGGTCCATGCGCGAGAACACCTTGCCGGGCTGGCGAGCGAAGAAGTACAGCAGATCGAATTCGCGCGGCGTGAGATCGAGCCGCTTGCCGCCAAGCGATGCCTCCCGCGCAATCGGGTCGATGAACAACCCCGCCATCGCCAGGCTGCCGGCGTCCATGCGCGCGTTGCGCGCCAGCGCATCGACCCGCCGCATGAGCGCCTTGACCCGCGCCACCAGCTCCAGCACTGAAAACGGCTTGGCCAGATAGTCGTCGGCGCCCAATTCCAGCCCGAGAATACGATGCACTTCGCTCGCGCGCGCACTGATGATGATAATCGGCGTATAGCGGGTCATCGCCCGCGCGCGACGGCAGATTTCCAGTCCGTCGACGCCGGGCAGCATCAGGTCGAGGACCAGCGCGTCCCAGCCCCCCTCGGACAATCGCCGAAGGCCTTCGTCGCCGTCGGCGCAATGCACGACCTCGAACCGCTCGTCGCGCAGATGCAGCGCGAGCAGGTCGGCGATATGCACGTCGTCTTCGACGAGCAAAACACGGCGCGGCGATTCCATCGCTGGCACGGCTCCCGGAAAAGTGGGTCTTGAAGGCCCCATTGTGCGCAGTTCCCGCACCGCGAGGTATCACGAATTGTTTAATTTTACGTGAGGACTTTGCCATCGCCGGCGCACTACCCTTCAATTATCGATCCGGCGCGAACGCCTGCTGTGTCTGCTGCGCCGAACCACGGCCGTCGCGCTCCCCTGAACACGCGGCGGCGGGCCAGCCCCGCGCCGGATCGCCCTACTGACCGGAGGATGTCATGCGTTTGTCCGATAACCCACCGCGCAAGCCGTCGCGCACGCACGCCGCGAAGGCTGCCCCGGCGCCGTCGCGCCGCGCGTTCCTGCTGAGCGCCACTGCGGCAGCCGCCGCCGTCGCCGCCGGGCTGGTGCCGCGTCTCATGCGCCCCGCGCACGCCGACGATGCCCGTCGCGCCACGGATCCCGAGCACTTCGAGGTCGCCTACAGCGATGCCGAATGGCGCAAGCGTCTGACGCCCGCCCAGTACGAGATCTTGCGTCAGGCGGGCACCGAGCGTCCCTATTCCAGCCCGCTCAATGACGAACACCGCGCCGGAACGTTCGCCTGCGCCGGCTGTGCGCTGCCGCTTTTCTCGTCGCGCACGAAATTCGACAGTCACACGGGTTGGCCGAGCTTCTGGAAGCCTCTGGACCATGCCGTGGGCACGCACACCGACTCGACCTTCGGCATGGTTCGCACCGAAGTCCATTGCCGACGTTGCGGCGGCCACCTCGGCCATGTGTTCGACGACGGCCCGAAGCCGACCGGCCTGCGCTATTGCATGAACGGCCTTGCGATGACGTTCCAGCCGCAACCCGCCTGAGCGCCATGCGTCCGCCGGCGTCGAGTTACCCACCTCCGCTTCACCCCGCCAACGGGTGCGGCTCAAGGAGCGCTTCATGACTTTGCTCATCCTCGCCTACCTCGGCGGGATTCTGACGATCGTCAGTCCGTGCATCCTGCCGGTACTGCCGTTTGTTTTCTCGCGGGCTGGCCAATCGTTCTCGCGCAGCGTGTTGCCCATGCTTGCGGGCATGGTGCTGATGTTCGCGCTGGTGGCAACGCTCGCCGCCGTAGGCGGAAGCTGGGTCGTGCAGGCGAACCAGTATGGCCGCTGGCTGGCGCTCGCCCTCGTTGCCCTGTTCGGTGCGACGCTCCTCTTCCCGAAACTCGCCGAACGGCTCACGCATCCGCTCGTGTCGTTGGGTGATCGTCTGTCGCAGTCCGCGCAAGGGCGCAGCGCCGCCACGGGCAATGCGAACACGGGGGCCCGTCCCGGCGCGTCGTTCCTGCTTGGCATCGCCACCGGCCTGCTCTGGGCGCCCTGCGCCGGTCCGATCCTCGGGCTGGTGCTCACCGGCGCGGCGCTGCAGGGCGCCA
>NZ_KB290495.1:0-2752 GCF_000282835.1 Pandoraea sp. B-6
GACCGCTACGCCTGTCGTACAGACCACCGCCAACAAGCCCAGCGCGAAGGCCGCATTGGGGGCCTCACGGCCCGTTGCGCCAACCGCTGCGCGAGCGACGGGCTCGGTCAACAGCGGTGGCGGGGCCGAACGCGGAGGCGCCTGCGTCTGGACGGCGCGACGACGGGGCACCGACAGACCGGCCCGCCAGTCGTCAACGAATGCGGGGCGAGCGATGCCCCGTCTTGTATGGTGCGCATTGGCGGTCGGTCGATGCGCATGGTGCGGCATGGCGTAATGCAATCGAGTCATTCAGCGTTTCTCCGTGAATTCGGCGGCGTTGTACGATCGCGAGATTGCGAAGGACAACATCCGCAGCGAGGGGGAGAACGCTAACGCGGCCCGCGCAGAAGCGATTGCTGAAACGAACCGGCGATTGTGGCAGTCTTCACTGCTGCCACCGCCGCTAGGGAGAAATTCGGAAATCGCCGTCCGTGCCGAGAATGGCGGTCCTGCCATGCACGACGCTGACCGACAGCGTCTACGGCTGGCGTGGCGTAAGCTTGCGATGCCCCCAGTGTGCTCGCGTCATGCAGACGTCATGCTGAGGTCACCGCGTCAGCGCTATGATGGCGAACTTTGTGTTGCTGGATAACGTAAGTTGGAACCCTTGAAAACCGAGATCGAGACCGTCCCGGGTCCCGCCACGACGCATGCGCGCGCCGCCCTCGAAGTGCTCCGCACGTTTCTCCTGCTGGGCCTGACCAGCTTCGGCGGACCGGTCGCCCACATCGGCTATTTCCGGCGTGAATTCGTGGAGCGGCGTCGCTGGCTCGACGACGCGAGCTTCATCGATCTGGTGGGGTTGTGTCAGTTTCTGCCCGGACCGGCGAGCAGCCAGGTTGGGTTTTCCATCGGCCTTCGGCGGGCCGGATGGTTGGGCGGCATCGCCGCGTGGTGCGGGTTCACGCTGCCGTCGGTGCTGCTGCTTCTGGTCTTTGCCGTCGTGGCACCGCACCTGGGCGGTCCGGTCGGCGATGGCGTGCTGCATGGCTTGAAGCTGGTGGCGGTCGCCGTCGTGGCGCAGGCCGTATGGGACATGGCGAGACGATTATGTCCCGACACGCGCCGCGCGGGGATCGCGTTGGCCGCCATGACTGTGCTCGCGTTGACGACCACCCAGTTTGCGCAGCTCATCGTGATCGTGCTGGGCGCGGGGCTTGGGGTTCTGCTGCTGCGCTCGGGCCACGCGATGGCGGCACCGCCGTTGCCCTCGCCCGCGCGATTCCGAATCTCACGTACAGCGGGCGCTGTGGCGCTGATCCTCTTCTGCGTGCTGCTGGCCGGGTTGCCGTTCCTGCGCCATCTCACCGACGAGCGGTCCGTGGCCATATTCGACGGCTTCTACCGATCCGGCGCGTTGGTGTTCGGCGGTGGCCATGTGGTGCTGCCGCTGCTTCAAGAGCAGACGGTGGCGACGGGATGGGTGTCGAACAGCGACTTCCTGGCGGGGTATGGTGCGGCGCAGGCGGTGCCGGGCCCGCTCTTCACGTTCGCGACCTACCTTGGGTGGCGCTCGGGGAGCCCGCTGCATCCGTGGCTTGGCGCCGTGCTTGCGACGGCGGCGATCTTTCTTCCCGGGCTGTTGCTCGTCGTGGCTGCGCTGCCGCATTGGCAGGCGCTGCGTGAGCGCGCGTCGACGGCGGCCATGCTTGCCGGGGTGAATGCGGCCGTCGTGGGCATATTGGCCTCGGCGTTGTACTCCCCGGTGTGGACGAGCGCCGTGCACAGCGCCGCCGATTTCGCGGTAGCCGCGATTGCGTTCGTGCTGTTGACGCGGTGGAAAGCGCCGCCGCTTGCCGTGGTTGCGCTATGCGCTGTCGCCGGCGCGGCGGGGCTTGCCTGACGGGCTTGAGGGGCCTCGATGTTGAATACCGCCTGACCGATCCGAGCGCGGCGTGGGCCAGGCGGGATGCGTCAGGACGATTCGTTATCGCAGCCGGACACCGGGGGCGAGCCGGCTTCCGTGCGCGATCTTGCTTGCGTGATGTTGCTGAACGGCGGGACGTCTTGCGTGAGCCAGACGTTGCCGCCGATCACCGAGCCTTGTCCGATAGTGACGCGACCGAGGATCGTTGCGCCGGCGTAAATGACCACGTTGTCTTCCACGATCGGGTGACGCGGTAGGCCTTTGCGCGGATTGCCGTCGTCGTCGGCCGGGAAGCGCTTGGCGCCAAGCGTGACGGCTTGGTAGACGCGCACGCGCTCGCCGAGAATCGCGGTTTCCCCGATGACCACCCCTGTCCCGTGATCGATGAAGAAGCCGGCACCGATCTGGGCGCCTGGGTGAATATCGATCCCTGTTTCCGAATGGGCTTGCTCGGCGATGATACGGGCGAGCAGAGGCAATTCCAGTCGATAGAGTTCGTGGGCGACGCGGTGGTGAATCATCGCGTGAATGCCTGGGTAGCAGATCAGCACCTCGTCGACGCTGCCGGCGGCCGGATCGCCTTGATAGGCGGCGAGCACGTCACGGTCGAGCAATTCGCGGATTGTCGGGAGCCGTTGGGCGAATTGCTGGATGGTGGCGTGGGCGCGTTCCTCGATGCGTGCGGGCGTGAGGTTGGCGTCGTGGCGGGCTTTATGGCGCCATTCCATGCGGGCTTGTTCGGCGAGACCGTTGAGCACGCTGGTCAGCGTGTGACCGACGAAATAGTTCTCGCCTTGCTGGTGCAGGTCTGGCGGGCCGAGGCGCATGGGGAAGAGCACGCCT
>NZ_KB290495.1:2762-44326 GCF_000282835.1 Pandoraea sp. B-6
CCGATGATGGCGGCGAGGTGTTCACGGGAGGGCAGATCGCGCCCACCGGATTCGAGCAGGCGGCGTTGGCCGTCGCGCCAGCGCAGGCGAGCCGAGTGCAGGGAGGAGACGATATCGTCGATGTCGAAAGCGGCCACGAGGGGGAACTCCTGAAAAGCGGGTGCCGGGGACGGTGTCGTCGCCGAAAAGCGAAAGAAAACGGAGTGCTGGAAAGCGCACAGACCAAAGAAGGATAACGGGTTTCCAAAGCACCAGTGGTGAAGTGGTTTATTTGGGCGGTGCCGGGCTTGGGTCGTTGGGTGGAGGGACTGGGGGCGTGGAGGGGAGACGGACCGGGGCCCCTTTCTGCAGCGAGTTGGGTTTATGTTTGAGAGGCGGAAAGGGGCCCCGGTCCGTCTGGGGGGCAGGTGTGTAAAGCGTCAAAACGCGTCAACGAGGCGCCAACGAGGCGGACAACCATCGCAACGGAGGCACCGAGTGGCAGACGATCGTTGCGTACATCTCGTGGGAAGAACCGGAGATACCAGGTATGAAGCGTCAATTCCGACACCTCAACGTTCCCTACAGATCGCAGTGGGGCGATCCGGCGTTGAACCGAGTGGACGCGGCATGCTGATCGATTTTGGCGAAGGCGCAAACGTCCCCCCTCGCCCGGACCAGCCCCTTACAGCGCCCGCTTGACGGTGCGCGCCGCGCCTGAAATATCCTGCCCGACGCCGTCGACCGTATTGCAGCCTGCCAACGAGAGCAGCGAACCGACCACCAGGAAAACCGCCAAAATACGCGCCAACATATCGACCTCGATACAAAAAACGTAATAACCACGAGTTTCCGGCCCCCTCGGAGCCTCCCAGGGCACGGAACCCGGCTTCTTGTTGATGAGCAGGGAAGCGACTACCCCCGCCTCAAAACGATGCGCAATTGTGCGTCAAATTCACCTGAACAGGGGCAAACATGAAAACCCCACGTCCCCGCCCTACAACACCGCCAGCGTTCGCCGAATGTGATCGGCAAACGCCACGCTCAAGTGATTCGGACGCGCGCGATCGAACTTTACCGTAATCCCGACCGACGGCAATGGCGGCAACGTATCACCTGTAACAATGCGTAAATCCTGGGGCACCGCCGTTTGCGTCATCACCGCGAACGCCTGCCCCGAGCGTGCCAGCGCCGTCAATCCCGCCAGATTGCTGCTCGCGTAGGCAATGCGATACGCCCTGCCCGCGCGCGTCAACGCCTCGCATGCCGCCATATGATCCAGCGTATCCGGGTCGGACAATGCCAGCGGCAGCGCCACGTCGGGATTCGAAAGCACCGCCTCCAGGCCCGGATTCCCGATCCAGACCAACGGTTCCCGTCGGATGACGCCCTCATCGTCCACGCCGTCCGGCACCGAAATCAGCGCCAGATCCAACGTATGGCGCGACAGTTGCTCCATCAAGCGCGGTGTCGGCTCGCAAATCACCTCCACCAACGCGTGCGGATGCGCCACCGCAAACTCACGCAACAGATGGGGCAGAAACGCGGCGGCGTAATCGTCCGGACACCCGAATCGAATCGTGCCGCTCAACCCCCGGCCCGACATCTCCGCCATGGCCTCGTCGTGTACCCGCAGAATCCGCTGGGCATGCCCTAGCAAACGCTCGCCAGGGCTCGTCAACGCCACACCGCGGCCCGTGCGCTGCAACAACGGCTGATCGACGATCGCTTCCAGACGCTTCATCTGCTGGCTCAGCGCCGATTGCGTTCGCGCGATGCGCTGCGCCGCACGGCTGAGCGAACCCGCCTGCGCAATGGCGACGAACGAACGCAGCAAATCGATTTCCAGGGACAGGCTCAAGATATTAGACTCACTTCTATCTTCCATTAGCACTATTCGCTTCCATGAAATCAGAGCGCTGCGTAGACTGCAAGCGGTAAATGCCCCGCCCCATCGCCGTTGCCCATCGGAGACACCTGCATGTCCAAGAACCAAGACGCCGACTTCTGGCGCAACGCCCGGCAACATCTGATCCGTTACGGCGGCACCTTCGAGCCGATAATCATCGAGCGGGCGCAAGGCAGCTTTGTCTACGACGCCGACGGCCGCGCCATTCTCGACTTCACCTCCGGACAGATGAGCGCCGTGCTTGGCCATTGCCATCCGGACATCGTCGCCGTCGTCACTGAGTCTATCGGTACCCTCGACCACCTGTTCAGCGGCATGCTCTCCCGGCCCGTCGTCGATCTCGCCACGCGGCTCGCCGACATCACCCCCGAAGGCCTCGACCGGGTCATGCTGCTGAGCACCGGCGCCGAATCGAACGAAGCCGCCATTCGCATGGCCAAGCTCGTCACCGGAAAATTCGAAATCGTCGGGTTCGCCCAATCGTGGCACGGCATGACCGGTGGCGCCGCCGCAGCGACCTACAGCGCGGGACGCAAAGGCGTCGGGCCGGCCGCCGTCGGTTCGTTTGCAATTCCCGCGCCGTTTACCTACCGTCCCCGCTTCGGCCCGGCCGGTCAGTACGACTACCTCGCCGAACTCGACTACGCGTTCGACCTGATCGATCGCCAGTCCAGCGGCAACCTCGCGGCCTTCATCGCGGAACCCATCCTCAGCTCGGGTGGCATCATCGAACTGCCGCCGGGCTATCTCGCAGCCCTCAAGCGCAAGTGCGAAGAACGCGGCATGTTGCTCATTCTCGATGAAGCGCAGACCGGCATCGGCCGCACCGGCACGATGTTCGCGTTCGAGCGCCACGGGGTCACTCCCGACATCCTGACGCTCTCGAAAACCCTCGGCGCCGGACTGCCGCTCGCCGCCATCGTGACGTCCGCCGAGATCGAGGAACGCGCCCACGAACGCGGCTACCTCTTCTACACCACCCACGTCTCTGATCCACTGCCCGCCGCCGTCGGCTTGCGCGTGCTCGACGTCGTCGCGCGCGATGGGCTTGTCGCGCGCGCCAATGCCATGGGCGAACGTCTGCGCAACGGATTGCTGGGGCTGATGGAGCGCTTCGAATGCGTGGGCGATGTGCGCGGACGCGGCCTGCTGCTCGGCATGGAAATCGTCAAGGATCGTCACACCAAAGCGCCGGCCGACGGACTCGGCGCGAAGATCACACGCGAGTGCATGAACCTCGGCCTGAGCATGAACATTGTGCAACTGCCGGGCATGGGCGGCGTGTTCCGCATCGCGCCGCCGCTGACCGTCAGCGAGGCAGAGGTCGACCTCGGGCTTTCGCTGCTCGGTCAAGCCATCGAACGGTCGCTGTAAGGTCGAGCCCGTCGCCTGGCTCCCACTCACCCCTGCGACGACTGACGGCGGACCACCGTCGTGGTTTGTCCCGCATAACCCCAGTTGTCCGTGTCGATCTCTTCGATCACGATATGGGTAAGGTGCGGCGGCTTGTGCAACACGCGCTCCAGCGTTTCGGTGACTTCGCGGATCACCTGTGCTTTCTGCTCGGCGGTATTCCCTTCCCGGGTGATACGAATGCTGACGAACGGCATGACTGACTCCTCAACGTGGCGCGGCCGGCGAACTCGCCGGACCGCCGTTCCATGGAAAACCAAGGCGAAACGCCGTGTCGATCAGCGTCCGGCGCTGAAACCGCCGTCCACCGGAAGAATCGTCCCCGTCACATATTCGCTCTGCACGAGGTACTGCACCGCCCGCGCGATGTCCGATACATCGGCAATGCGTCCGAGCGGATGCATCTGCCCCAGCGCGTCGTGCGTTTCAGGGGCATGCATCGGCGTGTCCACGACCCCGGGGGCTACCGCGTTGACCGTTACACCGTACGGCGCCAACTCCAGCGCCAGTGCGCGTGTCGCCTGATTGAGGCCTCCCTTGAGCGCGGCCGCCATCAAGGCGGGAACACTCGAATGCGCCTGCAACGCGATCGACGCGGTCACGTTGACGATCGCGCCGCGACGGCGCTCGCTCATGTGGCGCGCCGCCACTTGTGAAAAGTACAACGCGCCCTTCAGGTTCGTGGCGATCTGCTCGTCGATCTCGTCCGGTGTGAAATCGACAAACGGCTTCGCCGTGAAGATGCCTGCGTTATTGACGAGCACATCGACATGACCGAACGCCTCGATGGCGCGCGCGAAGGCCGCTTCGGCCACCCTGGGGTCACCCACATCGCCCGCGACCGGCAGGAATCGCTCGCCCATCCCCAGCGCCGTGCGCGCCGCGTCGAGGCGAGCGCTGCTCCGCCCGGTCCCCACGACGTTGAAACCCGCCTTCAGGAAAGCTTCCGCCAACCCGAGTCCGATGCCACTTGAGGCACCCGTGATAATGGCCGTGCGTTCCGAATGGTTCATGATGTCTATCCTCAACTTGAAGTGGCCTGCCGGGACGGCGGATCATCCACATGCCCCGCGGGTTGAGCACCACTCTATTCGTGAATGAGGACGCGAAAAACACATACGGATACACTTGTCTTTTTACATGATGTAAAGAATCGATATGCAGCGGCAATTCGGCGACATCCTGCTCGGCAGCATCGAGTTGTTCTGCCTGGCAGCGGAAGCGGGCAGCTTCACGGCGGCCGCGAACCTGGCGGGGGTGACGCCGGCCGCCGTCAGCCGGTCGATCGCCCGGCTCGAGCAACGCCTCGGGGTACGTCTCTTTGTCCGCTCGACAAGGCGCATCCGTCTGACCGAAAGCGGTAGCACGTACTACGACGAATGCCGATCCGCCCTTGGCATGCTCTCCGAAGCTGAGCATCGTGTCTCAGGCGCCCAGTCGCAGCCGTCCGGCACCCTACGTATCAGTGTGCCGACGACCTACGCGCACTATCGACTGCTGCCGCTGTTGCCCGCGTTCCAGGCGCAATATCCGCGCATCAAGGTGCACGTGCATGTGAGCAACCGCAACGTCGACCTTCATGAGGAACGCTTCGACTTCGCCATCCGCTTTCGCGCCCAGCCCGAGTCGAGTATGGTGGCGCGCCCGCTCGAAGACGCCGCACTCGTGGTCGTCGCCCACCCGGATTACCTGAATCGCGTGGGAACACCCCGAACCCTTGACGACTTGGCCGAGCACGACTGCATCGAATTTGACCTGCCGAGCACGGGGCGAGCGATACCGTGGCTGTTCCGCGAGGCGGGCCGCGACATCGAGCATGTCGTGAATGGCCACTTTCGTTGCAGTGACGACGTGCTCTCGGGCGTCACACTCGCGAAGGCCGGTGCCGGGCTGTTCCAGACTTACCGCTTCATCGTTGAGGAAGATCTGGCCGCCGCGCGTCTGGTCGAGGTGCTGGCCGCTTATGGGGGACGCTCGCGCCCGGTGAGTCTGATGTACCCGCACGGCAAGACGTTGCCGTCTCGCGCCCGAGTCTTTGTCGAATACTTGCTGCAAACGTTGGGGCATTCGTCCGCGCTTCGCAACACTGACTTCCGCGCGGCGGCCATTCCCGCCCCCCGGCGCTCGGACTAGACTCGGTCGTAGCCCGCTCCCACGGTCCACGCCAATTCCTTGCGCAATGCTGAGGTTCCTGTGAAGCCCCCCGTCGACGTGTCCCAATTCGCCTCGGCCGATGCCGCCCACGCAGCCGATGGCGCCAGTTATGCCGAGCGCAACATTCGGTACTGGCGCCGTAATCTGACTATTGCTGTGTTCGGATCGTTTACTACGTTGGTCAGCCTGAGCCTGTTGCTGCCATTCCTGCCGCTCTACGTCCAGCAGCTTGGCGTTGCATCGGAGGCGGCCGTCATTCAATGGTCAGGCGTAGCGTTCAGTGCGACGTTTCTCGGCACCGCCGTCACCGCGCCCCTCTGGGGCCACCTCGCGGACCGTTTCGGCCGCAAGCCAATGCTCATCCGCGCGGCCGTCGGCATGGCCATCGTGATGTCACTCATCGGCGTCGCGCACAATGTCTACCAACTCGTGGGGTTGCGTCTGATTGCCGGTCTGGTCGGGGGTTATGCGTCTGCGTCGACGGTGATGGTGGGCACACAGGCACCGCGTGAACGCGCGGGTTGGGCACTGGGTGTGCTGTCGACGGGCGCCCTCGCGGGCAGTCTGGTCGGGCCGCTGGTCGGCGGATTGCTGCCACCGTTGCTCGGGATTCGTGGCACCTTCTTCGCCGGCGGTGCGATGATTGCGGTCACGGCACTGCTCACGATCTTCGGGGTTCGCGAAGACTTCGATGCGTCGCGCGATGGGAAACGCCACGCCCCATCGGTAACGCCGACCGACGATCACTCGCCGCACGCCGGCAGCATCGCGGCCATTCTGGCCACGGCCATGATGGTATTGCTGGCGAACATGTCCATCGAACCGATCATTACCGTCTACATCGGGCAATTGGGCGTTGACAGCGCGCACCTCACACGCGTCGCCGGCGTCGTCATGGCCAGCTCGGCGCTGGGCAGCATGCTCACCGCAGCCCGCTTGGGTGCGCTCGCGGATCGTGTCGGGAGTTGGCGCGTTATCGTCGGTTGCCTTGTCGCGACGGCACTGGTCATGGTGCCGCAAGCGTTTGTCACCGCATGGTGGCAATTGGCCGCCCTGCGTGTGCTCATGGGCATGACGCTCGCGGGGCTGCTGCCCGCCATCGGCAAACTCGCCCGTCACTCGGTCGGCGAGCGCAATACCGGCAAGATGCTCGGCTACCTTCAGTCGGCACAATTCAGCGGCCAGGTGATCGGGCCCGTCGTCGGCGGCCAGATTGCCGTCGCGTTCGGGCTGCCGTCGGTGTTTTTCATGACGGCAGTGTTGCTCCTTGCCTGCAGTCTGTTGGCGAACGGCGCACGAACCCGAACTGCCGAAGGCGCGCGTCGACTCGCCTGACGGCGTGACGCCGCACTGAGCGGCGCCGATTGCGCCGGCGGCTCGACCCGACGCAGGGTCTCAATCGGTATCATTCACCGACGCTTAATGTTTGATGTTGCGACGTTTAACCACGAGGCCCCCTATCGTTCCTACACTGCCTCCTTCGACGACGGCGCTGTGCCCTGCCATCCCGCGAATGCGCAACGGCGGTGGCCAGCGCCCATGTCCCTCCCCACCGTCCGAGACATCGCACCATGACCGCCAAGCCGCCCCTTCCCCCGCCCTCATTGCCGACACTCGACACGCCGGCCGCCGTGATCGACGTGCCGCGCATGCAGCACAACATTCGCCGGATGCAGTCCCGCATGGACGCCCTGGGTGTGCGCTTTCGTCCCCACGTCAAGACCAGCAAGTGCGTGGAAGTGGCACGCGCTCAGATCGAAGCGGGAGCCGCCGGCATCACCGTCTCCACCCTGAAGGAAGCCGCCCGCTTCTTCGACGATGGCGTGACCGACATCCTCTATGCCGTGGGGATGGTTGCGAGCAAACTGCCGGCGGCCCTCGCGTTGCGACGCCGCGGCTGCGACCTGAAGATTCTCACGGACAGCATCGCCTCCGCGCAGGCCATCGTGGCATTCGGCGCCGAGTTCGGCGAGACATTCAACGTGTGGATCGAGATCGACACCGATGGCCACCGCTCGGGTATTGCGCCTGAAGATGATGCGCTGCTCGACGTGGCGCGCGTGCTGCATGAGGGCGGTGCGACGCTGGGCGGCGTGATGACCCATGCCGGCTCCAGCTATGACGTCGACACGCCCGAAGCGCTCGCCGCCATCGCGGAACAGGAGCGCGCCGGCTGCGTGCGCGCCGCCACCCGTTTGCGCGATGCCGGACTGCCGTGCCCGGTGGTCAGCGTCGGCTCGACGCCCACTGCCCTCACCGCACCGCATTTAGATGGCGTCACCGAAGTGCGCGCGGGCGTATACGTGTTCTTCGATCTCGTCATGCATAACATCGGCGTGTGTACGACCGACGAACTGGCATTGAGCGTGCTCACGACCGTGATCGGGCATCAGCCCGAGAAGGGCTGGGCCATTGTCGACGCCGGCTGGATGGCCATGAGCCGCGACCGCGGCACACAAAAGCAGAAACGCGATTTCGGCTACGGACAAGTGTGCCGCATCGACGGCAGCCTCCTGCCTGGGTACCAGTTGAGCGGCGCCAATCAGGAACACGGCATTCTGTCGCACGAAGGTGAGCCGGACCTCGACATCGTCGCGCGATTCCCAATCGGCACGCTGTTGCGCATACTGCCGAATCACGCCTGTGCCACCGGCGCGCAATTCCCCGAATACCACGCCATCGCTCCAGATCGCGAGCTGGCGGTCTGGTCGAGATTGCACGGTTGGTGAGCGGATTCGGCTCGCTTCGCGGCGCGCCGCAGTGCACCTTTGGCGCGGCTTCGCCTTGACCGATGCCGTGCGCAGCGGGTCGCGTTTTTTCTCCTCCGCAGTGAGCGATTGGCTTATGCTTCAGGCTTTCCCACCCGCACGTCAGTGACCGGAGAAGCCATCAAGGTGCCACGTCAATCTGCCCAACCGACTGTCGAAACGCTCAACGAACAAGGGCCGGCACCGCGCTACCTGCAACTCAAGCAGTTCATTTGCCGTCAGATCGACAGTGGCGCCTGGCCGCCGCATCACCGCATCCCCTCGGAAAACGAGCTGGTCGAGTTCTCGGGCGTGAGTCGCATGACGGTCAATCGCGCGCTGCGAGAACTCACCGTCGAGGGACGTCTCGTACGCATGCAGGGCGTCGGCACGTTCGTAGCCGAGCCGAAATCGCACTCCCCGCTGCTGGCCGTCAACAATATCGCGGACGAGATCGCCGAGCATGGCCATCGCCATCGCGCCGAAGTGAAGCTGCTGCGCGAAGAACTCGCCGGCCCCGAACGCGCGCTTGCGATGGACCTGCAGGAGCGCGAAACGCTGTTCCACTCGGTGATCGTTCACTACCAGGACAACGTGCCGGTGCAGATCGAGGATCGCTGCGTCAATCCCACGCTCGCGCCACACTACCTCGAACAAGACTTCACCCAACTGACGCCCAACGCCTATCTGCAGCGGCTCTCGCCGCTCACATCGGGCGAGCATGTGGTCGAAGCCGTGACGGCCACCCCCGAGGAAGCGCAACTGCTGCACATCGCACGCACGGAGCCGTGCCTGCTGATCCGTCGGCGCACGTGGACGGGCAAACGCGTGGTCTCGGTTGCCCGGCTGCTGCACCCCGGTTCTCGCCACCGCCTCGAAGGCCGCTTCGGCGCGCCAGAATAAGCCCCGGCAAGCCAACGATCAGGCACCGATAAGCCAGCGCCGGCCATCCCCTGTAACGCCGTCCCCTCGGCTCACTGACGTACGTAAAAACCCTAGTTCACGACAACTTGTATATACAATACTGTACAAGTCATTCTCCGCTCCGAATTTGAGGAACACGTTGTGAGCCAAGTCACCCGATACCGCGATGTCACGATCCGCGCCCCGCGCGGCACGCAGCTCAATGCCCGTAGCTGGCTTACCGAAGCCCCGCTGCGCATGCTCATGAACAACCTGGACCCGGACGTCGCCGAGAACCCGAACGCGCTCGTTGTGTACGGCGGCATCGGCCGCGCCGCCCGCAACTGGGAGTGCTACGACAAGATCGTCGAAGCGCTCAAGACGCTGGGTGACGATGAGACGCTGCTCGTACAGTCGGGCAAGCCGGTGGGCGTGTTCAAGACGCATGCCGACGCGCCGCGCGTGCTCATCGCCAACTCGAATCTGGTACCGCACTGGGCGACCTGGGAGCATTTCAACGAACTCGACGCCAAGGGGCTGGCCATGTACGGCCAGATGACCGCCGGCTCGTGGATCTACATCGGCAGTCAGGGCATCGTGCAAGGCACTTACGAGACCTTTGTCGAAGCCGGCCGCCAGCACTACGACGGCAATCTGAAGGGCCGCTGGGTGCTCACTGCCGGCCTGGGCGGCATGGGCGGCGCGCAGCCGCTGGCCGCTACGCTGGCCGGCGCCTGCTCGCTGAACATCGAGTGCCAGCAGACCAGCATCGACTTCCGTTTGCGCACGCGCTACGTCGACGAGCAAGCCAAGGATCTCGACGACGCCCTCGCGCGCATCGCCAAATACACGGCGGCCGGTCAGGCCGTGTCCATCGCCCTGTGCGGCAATGCGGCCGAAATTCTGCCGGAACTGGTGCGCCGTGGCGTGCGTCCGGACATGGTCACCGACCAGACCAGCGCCCACGATCCACTCAACGGCTATCTGCCGATCGGCTGGACCTGGGACGACTACCGCGAACGCGCCCGCGCCAGGCCCGCAGAAGTCGTCAAGGCCGCGAAGCAGTCGATGGCGGTCCACGTCAAGGCCATGCTCGACTTCCAGGCGATGGGCGTGCCGACGTTCGACTACGGCAACAACATCCGCCAGATGGCCGAGGAGGAAGGCGTCGAGAACGCCTTCGATTTCCCTGGCTTCGTGCCCGCCTATATCCGTCCGCTCTTCTGCCGTGGCGTCGGGCCGTTCCGCTGGGTGGCGCTGTCGGGCGATCCGGAAGATATCTACAAGACCGACGCAAAGGTCAAGGCGTTGATTCCCGACGACGCGCACCTGCACCGCTGGCTCGACATGGCGCGTGAGCGCATCAGCTTCCAGGGCCTGCCCGCGCGGATCTGCTGGGTCGGGCTGGGCTTGCGCGCGAAGCTCGGACTGGCCTTCAATGAAATGGTACGCTCAGGAGAACTCTCGGCACCGGTCGTGATCGGCCGCGACCACCTGGATTCGGGATCGGTCGCCAGCCCGAACCGCGAAACGGAAGCCATGCGTGACGGCTCGGACGCCGTCTCCGACTGGCCGCTGCTCAACGCGCTGCTCAACACGGCGAGCGGCGCGACCTGGGTGTCGTTGCATCACGGTGGCGGCGTCGGCATGGGCTTCTCGCAGCATTCGGGCGTGGTGATCGTGTGCGACGGCACCGACGCGGCGGCCGCGCGCATCGCCCGTGTACTGAACAACGATCCGGCGACGGGCGTCATGCGCCACGCCGATGCCGGCTATGACATCGCCGTCGACTGCGCGCGCGAACATGGCCTGAACCTGCCCATGCTGGGCGACGCGAAGTAAGCGAGATACTCCAAAATCTGTCGAATCAAGGAAATCCGTCCATGGCACACCTGTTTGTGACGCCCGGCGCGCTCACGCTCGCGCAACTGCGCGACGTCTTTCAACACCCGACCACCCTCACGCTCGACGAGACCGCCTACGCGGCCATCGACCAGAGCGTGGCCTGCGTGGAAAACATCGTCGCCGAAGGCCGCACGGCTTATGGCATCAATACTGGCTTCGGACTGCTCGCCACGACGCGCATCGCCAAAGACGATCTCGAGAACCTGCAACGCTCACTCGTGCTCTCGCACGCCGCCGGCGTGGGCGCACCGCTTGATGACGCGCTCGTGCGCCTCATCATGGTGCTCAAGATCAACAGTCTGGCGCGCGGCTATTCGGGGATTCGCCGCAAGGTCATCGATGCCCTCATCACGCTGGTGAACGCCGAGGTCTACCCGTGCATCCCGCTCAAGGGCTCGGTCGGCGCCTCCGGCGATCTCGCCCCGCTCGCCCACATGTCGCTGCTGTTGCTGGGCGAAGGTCAGGCACGTTATCGCGGTCAGTGGATGAACGCCCGCGAAGCCCTCGCCGTGGCCGGACTCGAACCGCTCACGCTCGCCGCCAAGGAAGGCCTGGCGCTGCTCAACGGCACGCAAGTCTCGACGGCCTATGCCCTGCGGGGTCTGTTCGAAGCTGAGGACATGTTCGCCGCCGCCAGCGTCTGCGGCGCCTTGACCGTGGAAGCCATGCTCGGTTCGCGCGCCCCGTTCGACGCCCGCATTCACGCCGCGCGCGGCCAGCGTGGCCAGATCGATGCCGCCGCGCTGTACCGCCACCTGCTGGGCGAGACGAGCGAGGTGGGTGAGTCCCACGCGCACTGCGATAAGGTGCAAGACCCCTACTCGCTGCGCTGCCAGCCGCAAGTCATGGGCGCGTGTCTCACGCAGATCCGTCAGGCGGCCGAGGTGCTCGCCGTCGAAGCGAATGCGGTATCGGATAACCCGCTCGTGTTCTGGGAACAAGGCGACGTGATCTCCGGCGGCAACTTCCACGCCGAGCCGGTCGCCATGGCGGCGGACAACCTCGCGCTCGCGCTGGCCGAAATCGGCGCGCTGAGCGAGCGTCGCATCTCCCTGATGATGGACAAGCACATGTCGCAATTGCCCGCGTTTCTCGTGGCCAACGGCGGCGTGAACTCCGGTTTCATGATCGCGCAGGTGACGGCCGCCGCACTCGCCTCCGAGAACAAGGCATTGGCGCATCCAGCCAGTGTCGACAGTCTGCCGACCTCGGCCAACCAGGAAGATCATGTGTCGATGGCCCCCAACGCCGGCAAGCGGCTTTGGGAGATGGCCGATAACGTCAAGGGGATTATCGCGATCGAATGGCTTGGCGCCTGCCAGGGGCTGGACTTCCGCGAGGGGGTCAAGTCGACCCCGGCACTTGAGCGCGCCCGCGCGCTCCTGCGCCAGTCGGTTCCGTTCTACGATAAGGACCGCTATTTTGCGCCCGACATCGAGGGCGCAAGCGCGTTGATCGCCCAGCGCCAGCTCAGTGCGCTGGTGCCCTCAGGCACGTTGCCTAGCGCGCCAGTCGCTTAAATCGCACAGGCCTCTTCCCCCGCCGGGGCGAAGCGAACTGCGATTCGCGCCACCGGCGGTTGGGGACTGGGTTGCCCGTTCCCCCGCATTCCCTTGCCGCCCGCGATCGCGGGCTGGCTCATCACGCATTCAGGAGACAGCTTGAAAAACCTGCAACGCAATCTGAGCGCGCGGCACATCCGCTTTCTGGCGCTCGGCTCCGCCATCGGCACGGGCCTGTTCTACGGCTCGGCGTCCGCCATCCAACTGGCCGGTCCGGCGGTCATCCTGGCCTATATTCTGGGCGGCGCCGCCGTGTACATGGTGATGCGCGCGCTGGGCGAGATGGTCGTGCGCCAGCCCGTGTCCGGCTCGTTCGGCCGCTATGCGAGCGACAACCTTGGCCCCCTGGCCGGGTTTCTCACGGGCTGGACCTACATTCTGGAGATGGTCATCGTCTGCCTGGCGGACGTGACCGCGTTCGGCATCTATATGGGCTTCTGGTTCCCGGACGTGCCGCAATGGATCTGGGTGCTTGGCATCGTGATGCTGATCTGCGGGCTCAACCTGTGCAACGTGAAGGTGTACGGGGAGATGGAATTCTGGCTGGCGCTGGTGAAGATTCTCGCCATCGTCGCGATGATCGTGGGGGGCGGTGTGATTCTGTTTGCGGGCGTGCAACTCCATAGCGAGCATGCCCCTGCGGTAAGCAATCTCTGGTCGCACGGCGGTTTCCTGCCCAATGGCTGGGGCGGACTCGTGGCGTCGCTGGCTGTGGTGATGTTCGCCTACGGCGGGATCGAGATCATCGGCATTACCGGCGGGGAGGCCAAGAGTCCCGAAACCGTGATCCCGCGCGCCATCAACGCCGTGCCGATGCGCATTCTGCTGTTCTATGTGTTGACGATGTGTGTGCTCATGGCGATCTTCCCGTGGACGGGCATCGGCAGCCAGGGCAGTCCGTTCGTGCAGATCTTCTCGGGGCTGGGCATCAAGTCCGCCGCAGCCATCCTCAACGTGATCGTGATTTCCGCCGCCATCTCGGCCATCAACAGCAACATTTTCGGCGCGGGTCGCATGATGTTCGGCATGGCCGAACAGGGTCAGGCGCCTGCCGCGTTCTCGGCGATGTCTCGCCATGGGGTGCCGTGGGTCACGGTGCTGGTGATGACGGCCGCCCTGCTCGGCGGCGTGGTGCTCAACTACCTGATCCCGGAAGGCGTGTTCCTGATCATCGCTTCCATTGCCACGTTTGCCACGGTGTGGGTGTGGCTGATGATCCTGCTCTCGCAGGTGGCGATGCGCCGTCGCCTTTCTGCCACGGAGGTCGCCGCGCTCAAGTTCAAGGTGCCGCTATGGCCGGTCGGTCCGGCGCTGGCTATCGCGTTCATGCTGTTTGTGATCGGGGTGCTCGGCTTCATGGAGGACACCCGTGTCGCGTTGTATGTCGGTGCCGGCTGGATCGTACTGATGTCGGTGGCCTATCAGTTCGGCGTGAAACCCAAGGAAGCGCAGGTGCGCGGCCCAATGAGCCTGGAATGAGCCTCTCATGAAACGGACCTACTGGAAACACTGTCACGTCGCGACGATGCGCGACGGCCGTTACCACGCCATCGAAGATGCCGCGATCGTGACATGCGGCAAGCATATCGAGTGGGTCGGCGCGCGCAGCGAGCGCTCCGCCTCGGGCACCGACGCATGCGTCGATCTGCAAGGGGCGTGGGTCACGCCCGGCCTGATCGATTGCCATACGCATCTGGTGTTCGGTGGCAACCGCAGCCTCGAATTCGAGCAACGGTTGCAGGGGGTGAGCTACGCGGACATCTCGGCCGCCGGCGGCGGCATCAAGCACACGGTGCGGCACACACGCGACGCCACCGAGGATGCGCTCTTCGAATCGGCGCGCAAACGGTTGCTTGCCTTGATGCGCGACGGCGTCACCACGGTCGAGATCAAGTCGGGTTACGGCCTCGATCTGAACAGCGAGCGCAAGATGCTGCGCGTGGCACGTCGCCTGGGCGAGGCGTTGCCGGTCACGGTGAAGACCACGTGCCTGGCTGCGCACACGGTGCCTTCGGAATTCGCGGGCAAGGCGGACGAGTATGTGAATTACGTCTGCAATGACATCCTGCCCAAGCTCGCGGCGGAGCATCTGGTCGATGCGGTCGATGCCTTTTGCGAGACCATTGCCTTTTCACCGTCGCAGGTGATGCGCGTGCTGCTGCGCGCGCAGAAACTGAAGCTGCCGGTGAAGCTGCACGCCGAGCAACTCTCGCCGCTCGGCGGCGCAAGTCTTGCGGCCGAGATGGGTGCCCTGTCGGCGGATCATCTGGAATATATGAGCGCTGACGATGCCGCCGCGATGGGACGCGCGGGCACGGTTGCCGTTCTGCTGCCGGGCGCGTTCCACATGTTGCAGGAGACGCGTCGCCCACCGGTGGATCTGCTGCGTCGTCACGGCGTCGACATCGCGGTGGCGTCGGATCTGAACCCGGGCACGTCGCCCGCCCTCTCGCTACGCTTGATGCTCAACATGGCCTGCACGCTGTTCGGTCTGACCCCGGAAGAAGCACTGGCGGGCGCCACGCGCAATGCGGCCAAAGCCCTGGGCATGCTCGGCACGCACGGCACGATCGAAGCCGGGAAGACGGCGGACTTCGTGGCGTGGGAAATCGATCGACCCGCGGAACTGGCCTACTGGCTGGGCGGCGAGTTGCCGTCTCGGACCGTACGCCACGGCGAGTGGCGCGACCTGACCTCGGTTTGATCTCGCACGGCGCACAGGAGACTTGCATGGCAATTCATTGGCAATCGGTGCCGGGCGATCCCCCGATCTGGCGCGGGCGCACGGATACCGGCGAGCGTGGCGACACGCGCCGGCTGTTCAACGTCGTGCGCGAGATCGATGCGCGCACTGATGCGGCGGCGGGCGGCGCGCCCGTGCTGCTCGGCTTCGCCTGCGATGCGGGCGTCAAACGCAACCAGGGACGCGTTGGCGCCGGTGAGGGTCCGCAAGCGATCCGTCGGGCGCTGGCGAACCTGCCCGCCCACGACATCGCGTGCCTGTTCGATGCCGGCGATATCACCTGTGACGGCGATGATCTCGAGGCGGCGCAAGCAGCACTGGCCGACGCGGTACGCCATCAGCTCGATGCCGGGGCGCAACCGGTGGTGCTGGGCGGCGGTCACGAAATGGCGTGGGGCACGTGGCAAGGACTCCGCGCGCATCTCGATGCGACTGGCGACCGCTCGCGCGTGTTGATCCTGAATCTCGACGCCCATTTCGATCTGCGCACGGCGCGCCCAGGCACGTCGGGCACACCGTTCGATCAGATCGCGCAGGCCTGCGAAGCGGCCGGACTTCCGTTCGACTACGCATGTCTGGGTGTCAGCCGGTTGAGCAATACGGCATCGCTGTTCGACCGCGCGCGCGAGTTGAACGTGATCCACGTGGAAGACACCGAAATGCAAGAGCGGCATCTGGACGCGCGTCTCGCACAGATTGACGCTTTGATTGCCGACGTCTCACATGTCTATCTGACGATCGATCTCGATGTGCTTCCGGCGCCAGTCATGCCAGGGGTATCCGCCCCCGCCGCGTATGGCGTGCCAATGTCCGTCGTCGAAGCCATCGTCACGCATGTGCGCCGCTCGGGCAAACTGCGCGTGGCCGACCTGGCCGAATACAACCCGCGCTTTGACCCGCAAGGCGCAGGGGCTCGCGTCGCCGCCCGCCTCGCTTATCGTCTGCTCTAACGTCTGCCCCACGTAGCCGCCGGTACGTCGGGTGCGTCCCGGTGGCGTCGCGTCCGCTTCACACGCTTCACACGCTTCACACGCCCCACCCGCTTCACTCTCCCACAGTCAGACGGACCGGGGCCCCTTTCCGCCTCTCAGACATAAACCCAACTCGCTGCAGAAAGGGGCCCCGGTCCGTCTCTCTCACCGCCCCTCACCACCCTCCCCGCACCACCGCCCCTCACCACCTCCCCGCACCGCCTCGCCCCACGCCCTCCTCCGATACCTCCTCCGTCTGATGCCCCCGCTTTCACCGACCGAGACGAACGTCCCGCTCCCGTCGCCACTGCTCGCCCAAAATTCCCTCGCCCTAATACAAAGTATTAGTTTTTCTTATGTTGATTTTGTTTTATGCCCTTCAATCCCTACAATTCTTAAAAATTCTTATATCGATTCATCGCGACGCGCCAGCAAGGCCATTTCCGCCCGCTAAGACGCGACGCCCGAACCGGAGACACGCCGATGAAAAAGCGCGCAGACCTCGATGTCAGATCACTTCGGATTTTCGAGGCCGTCGCGTCGGCAGGCAGTCTCTCTATCGCCGCCGATGCCCTGGGCGTCACGCAATCCGCTATCTCCCAAGCCATCGCGCAAATCGAACAGACCGTCGGCACACGCGTGCTCGATCGGTCGCGCCGCCCACTCAAGCTCACCCCGGCCGGACTCGCGCTCTCACGCCACGCGCGTCAGATTGTGGACGACATGGACCGGCTTATCGCTCAGGTGCAGGACGCCGACGTCGCCAGCCGTGCCGCAGTGCGCGTGGGCATGATCGATTCCTTCGCCGCGACGGTTGGCCCGTCCATCGTACGTCAGATGTCGGACAGCACCAGCGAGTTGCTGCTCTGGTCGGGCCTTGCCAACGGCCACGCGCAGGCGTTGCTCGCCCGCCAGCTCGATCTGATCGTAACCAGCGATCCGATGCATGACATGGAGCGCCTCGTGCGCCGCCCGATCTTCACGGAGCCGTTTATCGTCGTCGTGCCCAAGGCCCGCGAGGCCGATCTTGCACAGGCCGATTTGAGCGAACTGATCCGCACGCTGCCCTTGATTCGCTTTTCGGGCCGTTCGCACTTCGGCGCCGTGATCGAACGACATTTGCGCCGCACCGGCCATTCGCCTCGCATGCATCTCGAAATCGATACGTCGGATGTCGTGATGTCGATGGTTGCCGCCGACCTGGGCTTCACGATTGCCACGCCGCTGTGCGTGTTGCAAGGCCGTGCTTCGCTGCCGCAGGTGGCCGCACTGCCACTGCCGGGCCCCGCCCTGTCTCGCACGATCTATCAGGTATCGCGCGAGGGCGAAGTGTCGGAGATGGCCTCGCAGTGCTTTCTCGCCGGGCGCATGGCCCTCGCGCAGGAAGCCTTTCCAGAACTGCGCCGCGTCATGCCCTGGCTGGGGGAACGGCTGGCGCTTTGCTGAGCCCGGCCAACGATGGTCAGCCACCGCCCCAGGCGCCGGGCCAGATGAATTTCACCTGAAGCGCGCCCATCGTTCAACGCGAATAACACATAACCTACCAAGGAGACACGCATGAACCTGTCACGACGCAATTTCCTTCACTCCAGTGCCGCCCTGTCGGCCGCCGCTGCCGCCGGCACTCTGTCCCTCTCGGGTATCGCCCGCGCGACGAACGCGACGTCCGTTCAGTACGGCGGCTCGGCATGGCTCGGTCACTACCCGGCCTACCTCGCCATGAAGTCGGGGGCGCTCGCCAGCGCCGGCATCGACCAGCAATGGCAGTCGTTCGGCACGTCGTCGGCGCGCATGAGCGCTGTGCTCTCGGGCGGCATCGATATCGCTTGTACCGGTATCGTGTCGGCGCTCGCGCTGATGGCGCGCGGCTCCAAGCACTTCTCGATCGTCGCGGTGCCGGAGAGCTTCGGCCGCGTCGAGGGGTTGTTCGTGCGCGATGGTGTGAATTCGTTGCAGGATCTCAAGGGCAAGAAGCTGGGCGTCACGTTCGCCTCGAGCGCGCACCTGCTCGTGCTCGATCTGCTCGGCAACGCCGGCCTGTCGAACGACGTCACGGTGCTCAATGTGCCCGCCCCCGAGTTACCCGGCGCAATTCAATCGGGCCAGATCGATGCCGCCGCCGCTTGGACGCCGCAGTTCAATCGCATCCGCGCCATGTCGGGTATGAAGCTGCTGGCCGACGATACGCAGTTCTCGCTTTACAAGAAGTACAACGTCACGCCGGGCCCCGATGTGCTCATTGTGCGCAATGCGTGGGCCGAGAAGAACGCCGACGCGGTTCGCAAGTGCCTCAAGGTGTATTTCGATACCTGCCAGATGTTGCGCGAGAAGCCGGACGACGCGGCACGCTCGCTGATCGCGCTGACCGGCATGTCGGCGCTCGATCAGGTCGAGACGATCAAGGGCGCGGAGTGGTACGGCCTCGCCCAGCAAACGCAGTTGCTCAAGGCGCCGGGGAGCTATGTCGACGGCCTGCAACGTCTGGCGGAAATGCTCGTCACGTACAAGCAGATCGACAAGGCGCCGGCCGTGCGTCAGTGGATCAACACGTCGTATCTGTAAGTCCTGCGGCTGGATCAGTGCGCCGGGGCCGGTCCATCGCGGTGCCGGCGCACGCTCGAGGAGTCTGATTGTGAGTCATCATCAACCGTCCCGCGCCACGCTGCTGGGTGTGGGCTTTGTGTCCGTGGTCGTGTTCCTGCTCGCGTGGGAAGCGGCGTGCCGCACCGGGATCGTCGATCCCTTGTTCCTGCCACCCCCGTCGGCCGTCGGCGAACGCATCGTTTCGATGCTGTCCGACGGCACGCTGCTCGCGAACGTGCTCGCCTCGACGCGCCGCGTGATGACGGGCTTCATTGCCGCGACCGCCGTGGCCATTCCGCTGGGGATCGTGCTCGGCACGTCGAGCTACGCCCGTGCGGCGTTCGACCCGATTCTGTCGTTCCTGCGACCGCTGCCTTCGATGAGCTGGATTCCGCTCTCCCTGTTGTGGTTCGGCATCTCGGAGACGCAGAAGTACAGCATCGTGTTCATGGGAACGTTCGCCCCGGCGCTCGTCTACGTTATCGAAGCCACGCGCAATGTCGACCCACTGCTCATCCGCGCCGCGAAGAACCTGGGGGCGAGCAACGCGCAAGTCATGCGAGAGGTCATCCTGCCCGCAAGTCTGCCGCAGATTCTGAGCGGGATGAAGATCATTCTCGGCCTGTCGTGGACGTGCGTGATCTCCGCCGAGTTGGTCGCTGCGCGCGAGGGCTTGGGCTTTCTCATCATGAACGGCAAGGAGTTTTTCCAGACGGAAGTCGTCGTGCTCGGCATGGTGATGATCAGTGTCACCGTGCTGGTGACGGATATCGTTTTTCGCGCCATCGAGCGCAAGGTGTTGAGGTGGCAGGCATGAACGATCGAATCGATTCCCACGTGGGCGCTTTGCACGCGTCGGGTGCCGCGTCTGCAAGCCCCGCCGAAACCATGATCGCCATCGATGGCGTGTCGAAGCGTTACGGCGATTTTCAGGCACTCGAGCGTGTGGACATGACTATCGCACGCGGCGAGTTTGTGGTGTTGCTCGGGGCATCGGGCTGCGGCAAGTCGACGCTGCTGAACCTCATCACGGGCTTCGACGCCCCGACCACCGGGCGCATCCGCGTGAACGGCCGCGAGGTCAAGGGCGTCGACCCGCATTGCGGCATGGTTTTCCAGCAGTACGCGCTGTTCCCGTGGCTGAGCGTGCTCGATAACGTGGCGTTCGGCCTGAAGATGAAGGGCGTCGACAAGGCGTCCCGCTACGCCACGGCACGACGCTACATCGACATGGTTGGCCTCAGGGGCTTCGAGGATCGGTATCCGAAGGCGCTCTCGGGCGGCATGCGCCAACGTGTGTCGATCGCCCGTGTGCTCGCGAACGACCCGGACGTGATTCTGCTCGACGAACCGTTTGCCGCACTCGATGCGATGACGCGTCAGGTGTTGCAGGAGGAGTTGCTCCAGATCTATCAGAAGAGCGGCAAGACCATCGTCTTCATCACGCACTCCATCGACGAAGCCCTGATGTTGTCGACGCGCATGGTGATCATGAGCGCGCGACCCGGGCGCGTGGCCTGCGACCTGCCGAACGATCTACCGATGCCGCGCGACGCCCAGGTTCAGCTCTCGCCGCGCTACAACGAACTCAAGTCGCAAATCTGGAACACCGTGCAGACCGAAGTCATGCGCAGCCTGGAAAGCCAGGCTGCATAACGTTCGGCGAGCCTCCGTCCTTCTATCGTCATGCCCAATCAAGTCACTCCCTCCCGCAGCGCGCGGGACACTTTCCCCGCGTATCAGGCGGGGGCCGGCTGGAACGCCCTGCTGCCGACGCGCATGCCACACACGCAGCCGCCTGTGGCCCGCAGCTTCGACGTCATCGTCATTGGTGCGGGGTTCACCGGACTGGCCGCCGCACGGCGCGTAGCGGAATTGCGTCCTGAGGCGTCGGTGCTTGTGATCGACGCCACCACGGTCGGCAATGGTTCCGCAGGCCGCAATTCGGGCTTTCTCATCAACCTGCCGCACAACACGGGCATGGGCGGGCACGGCAGCCCGGTGGAGGTCGCGCGCAAGCAGATCCGGCTCTACGACATCGGCCTGAAGTGGCTGCGTGACCTCGTCACCACGCATGGCATCGACTGCGACTGGAACCCGGTCGGCAAGTACCACGCGGCCGCCACGCCCGATGGCGAGCAGCGCCTGCGCGACACGCTCGCGCAATATCGCGAATGGGGGGTGACTTACCGGGAACTGTCGCGCGATGCCCTGCAAAGCGAGATCGGCACCGACTATTACGGCTACGGCTATCACTCGGAGAACAACGTCTTCGTACAGCCTGCCGCGCTCGTGCGCGGTCTGGCGGATAGCCTGCCCGCCAACGTCCGGCTGTGGGAAAACGAGCCGGTCCTGTCGCTCGACGGCACCGGCCCCTTCACCGTGACGACGGCGCGCACGCAACTGCGCGCCTCGCAAGTCATCGTGGCGAACAACGGGTTCGCGCGCAAGCTCGGGCTGGCGCGCGACCGCGTCTTCACGATCTACACTTACGCGGCCATGACCGACGCGCTGCCGGCCGACGAGTTGGCCAAGCTCGGCCCCGCGCGCGAATGGGGCGTGATTCCGGCCAATCGTCTCGGCACGACGCTGCGCAAGACCCACGGCGGCCGGTTTATCGTGCGCAGCGCCTATTCGTACGAGAAGGAACGTCCGATGGCCGAGGTGAGCGCCATGCTCACGGACGCGTATCGGCGCCGCTATCCTCAAATGGACTCGCACAAGTTCGCGTTCGTCTGGGGCGGTGTGACGGCGCTCACCCGCAACGGTGCGCTCTACTTCGGCGAGATCCGCAAGGGCCTGTTCGCCTCGCTCGGCTGCAACGGCGCGGGAGTGCTCAAGGGCAGCATGTTCGGCAAGCTGCTCGGCGAGATGGCCTGCGGCCGGCAGTCGCCCGAACTGGCCGATGCGCTGGGGTTCGAGCGGCCGACGTGGCTGCCGCCCGAGCCGATCCGACGCGTGGCGATCCTGTCGGCGATTCACTATCAGAAGCATCGCGCCGGAAGGGAACGATAGGCCGACGCGCAACGGCGAGCGCGGCTTATTGCGACTGCGCCACCGCCACGTCCGCACGCCGGCGATACCAGACCGCATAGATTACCGACAACGCCACGACAAACGGCACGCCATAGACCAGCGTCAGGCGGAATTCGTCGGTGAAATAGGTGGTGACCAGTGTCGCCAGCATGAGCAGCGCGCCCGCCAGACTCGCATACGGATAGCCCCACATGCGAAAGCTCAGCGACGCTGCTTCGTGCGCACGGCGGAAGTACAGGTGCGTGACGAAGATCATGAGCCACGTGAACATCGCACCGAACATCGACACGGACATCATCAGCGTGAAAGACGCCTGCGGCACGAACACGTTGAGCGCGACCGCCAGCCCGATGCCGATGGTCGAGAGCATGAGCGCCGCGACCGGTACGCCGTTGCGGCTCACCTCGCCGAACCGGCGCGGCGCGTACCCGGCCCGCGACAGGCTGAACATCATGCGCGTGGTGATGTAGAGCTGACTGTTCATCGCGGAGAGCGCGGCCACCAGAATCACCAGGTTGATCACCCCCGCCGCGCCCGGGATATGCGTCGCGGCCATCACCTTGACGAACGGACTGCCGTCTTCACCCGCCGCGTTCCACGGCACGATGGCAAGCGTCAACGCGAGCGTGAGCAGATAGAAGAACACCAGACGGAACATCGTCGCCCGGAAGGCGCGCGTGATCGCCCGCTGCGGATCCTGCGCCTCGCCGGCCGCCACGGCAATCATCTCGATGCTCAGATAGCTGAAGATCGACACGATCACCGCGACCCACATCCCCCATCCGCCCTTCGGGAAGAATCCCCCGTGCGACGTGTAGTTGGCCACTCCGATGCCGCTGTCCACCGGCGCCCGAAACACCAGATAGGCCCCGAGCATCAGGAACACGACAATGGCCGCGATCTTGAGCATCGAAAATCCGTACTCGACCGCGCCGAACACCTTCACGCTCGCCGCGTTGATGCCGATCAGGCCGGCCGAGAAGCCAACGATCCAGTACCACCCCGGCACCGCCGGAAACCAGTATTTCATGTAGACGGCAATGGCCGTCACCTCGGTGCCGACCGCGAACACGATCGACGACCAGTAGCCGTAACGCACCAGAAACCCCGCCAGCGGCCCGATATAGTGCTCCGCATAGGCGCCGAACGACCCAGAGGTCGGGTGCGCCACGGTCATCTCCGCCAGACACCCCATCAACAGCAGCGCAATCAGGCCACCGATCGCATAGCTCACCAGCACGCTCGGCCCGGCAAAGCCAATGGCAAACGCACTGCCCAGAAAGAGGCCGGTGCCAATCGCACCGCCAATGGCAATCATCGACAATTGCCCGCTGCTCAGGCCGCGATGCAGCCCCTTTTCTCGCTCGACAATGCTGTCGAAGCCCGCTTGTGTCGTCTTCAATTTCGTCTCCTGTGAGTCGGATGGTGTTGTTCAAAAGCTGTGTTCGATGCCGAAACCGATGCCCCGGTAGTGCGCGCCCGGCGGTGCGCTTGCGCCGTTCGCGCCGAGCGTCGGACGCGGCGAGACGCCGTACCGACCCCAAGCGCGATTGATGACCTGGTAGTACGCGACGTACACGTCCGTGCGCCGTGAAAAGTCGTAGCGATAGCCAAGATTGAGTTGCGTGGCTCCAAGCCCGTCGGTACTGCACGACGCACCGCCCGAGCGGGAACACGCGCCGTTCGTCGCATAGCCGCCGCCGAGCCAGACCGAGTGACGGCCGCCGCCAAACCAGTGCTGGACCATGGCGTAGAACGCATCGCGCCGGTAGCGGTTGAGATTGCCGAGAGTGCCGTCGTCCGTGCGGTAGGTCAGCCGATCCCAGCCCGCGACCCACTTGGTTTGCGCATAGGTAAAGACCACAAGCACCTTGTGCGCGTCGTCGCGCGACCCCGTGGCGTGCGATCCGACATTGGACGGATTGGCGGACGACGGCGCGCCGAGCCATGCCAGCCCGAAGTAGTCCTTGTGCAGCGCGTACGCGTAACGCACGCGCAGCGGACCGTTCAGGTACTCCAGTCCGGCCCCGAACACCTGTGGCGAGATCTCGCCCGCCGGCGTGACGACCTTGCTGTTCGACGGCGAGTACGAGAACCGCAGTTGCAACCCGGCCCACGTCGGTGTCCAGTACTGAAGACTGTTGCCCTGCCGACGGTTGAACGTGGCATCGACCGCACTGCCCACCCGCCCCGATTGCGTCGTCGTGTTCGGCACATTGAATCCGGGATTGCTCAGGATCGTACTCAGGTCGCCGGTGTATGGATTGCGCACCGGCGAGCCGACCGCGAGCGTCGACCATTGATACGGCGTGTCCCAGTTGCCCAGAAACGCCGTACCGAACGGCCCGGTCAGGCCCACATTCGTATTGCGTCCCGCGATGGTGCCGGTCGATTTGCCGTCGAGCGCGACAGGTGTCTCGATCTGCCAGATCGCGGCATACCCGTCGCCAAGATCTTCCTTGCCGCGCATGCCGAAGTACGAAATGCTCGACAGCATGCGCGCACCGCTCGCCGTCGGCGCATTGATCGCCCCCGACGGCGCCTGGGTCGGACGCGGCGCCGACGCGCTCGCCTGACGCCCGCTAACACTGACCCAATCGGTCATCGGCGTGAGGTGGCCGTAGACCTGCACCTGAGCGTGCGACACCTCGCAAGCGCCCGGACCCAGCGCCAGCGCAAGGCCCCATGCCACTGCCAGCCTCGTGCCCCCCCGCGCAGTCAGGTGCCGCGTGGTCCCGACATACAGCCAGCCACGACATATCCCTCGATACCGCAACGTGCCGCGCATGTCCGCTTACCCTGCCAACGTGAAACCGCAAGCGGCCAACTGCGCGTGCAGCCGTACGTGTTGGTCGCTCGTCAGTTGCGTAAGCGGCGCACGCACGCGCGCCCACGCCGGATCGTCACGATGCGAGGCCAGCACCGCCTTGAGCGCCGGAATCATCGGGAACGACTGCACGATGCCGCGAACGATGTCGGCCTGTGCCTGAAGCGCCGCACCGGCATCGTCCGCCCACTCGCGACACAACCGCCCGATCATGGGCGCATTGATGTTGACCGTCGCGGAAATGCAGCCTTTCGCGCCCTTGGCCGACGCGCGCGACACCAGCGACTCCGATGCCGGGAAGATGCCGAAGCCGGGGAAGGCGTCGAGCATCGCACTCAGATGAGTCCAGTCACCCGAGCTGTCCTTGATGCCAACCACGGTCCGCGGGAAGTCGCGCCTGAGCCGCTCGATCACCGGTAGCGTGATGGGCACGCCCGAGAGCGCTGGGATGTGATAGAGGTACAGACGCAAACGCGCATCGTTCACCTGATCGATCACGCGGGCGTAGTAGTCGTACACGCCATCGTCGGTGACGCCTTTGTAGAAAAACGGCGGCAGCATGAGCACCCCCGCGCAGCCACGCTCGACCGCGTGCCGCGTGAGCGTGACGGTCTCGGGCAACGAGCAGCAGCCGGTGCCGGGCAGCATGCGCCGCACATCAAGACCGTTGTCGACCAGATGATCGAGCAACGCCATGCGTTCGCGGGCGTCGAGAGAATTCGCTTCGCTGTTCGTACCAAACGGGGCCAGGCCCACGTCGTGCGAGAGCAACCATTCGCAATGCGCGAGAAAACGGGGGGCATCCGGCGTCATATCCGCCTGAAACGGCGTGACGACGGGCGCAAACGCCCCGGTCAATTCGTGATCGACCATGACAGTTCCTTAAGGGAGGGAGAGATGAACGGCGCTGCCCGCACCGAGAGCCGCCTGTTCGCTGCTGACCCGCCGCTGAACCGCCGCCGATTCGATCAACGGTTCAACGGTTCAAGGGTTCAACGGCGCAATGGCTCACCGGCGCAGGCAGGCGCGAACCGCATCAGGGCGATGGGTCGATGTCGTGCAGGAAGTGCAGGATCTCGCGACCGAGCGACTCGTCGCCGGAATCGAGATGCGCAACCACCGACGTATGGTTGTGGTCGCGCACCTGTAGCCAGCGCGGCGCGCGGGCGTCGCGCTTGGCCAGCCGGTGACAGAACTCAAGCGCATAGGTGTCGAGATGGGGATTTTCGAACTCCGCCACGACGGTCATCACGGGCACCGGCATCGCTTCGGCATGCGCCATCGGCGCGTCGGCCTCGTGGCGTGCAGGCGCGTCGCCGTAATACGCCACCACACCGGGCGCGTTCGGATTGTCGGGCAGCACATCCGCACGCAGTCGCGCGCTGATAAGCACGGTCCCCGCCACCTCGGGCTGCGCCGGCCGCACCCGCGGGTCGCACAGATAGCTGGCCACGTGCGAGCCGCCGGCCGAATGGCCGATCAACAGCATGCGCTTCACGTCGGCCCCACCCTCGCCCGCATACTCGCCGATATGCTCGCGCACCCAGCGCACCGCGGCGCCCACGTCCTGTGCGCCGCCCGGGAACGGCGCCTCGGGCGCGAGCCGATACTCCACGTTGACCGCCACGCAACCGTGACGCGCGAAGTATCGGGGCACGTTGCCGTAGATCTGCGCATTGGCGTTCATGTCGCCGCGAACGAACCCGCCGCCATGCACGAAGATGACGACCGGTGCAGGCTCGCGCAAACGCGACGCCGGCCGATAGACGTCAAGCCGATGCCGCGCATGCGGCCCATAGGCCAGATCACGCACGACGGTGTACGCGTCGGTCGACGCTTGCGCGAGCAGCGGCGTGTAGGTCTCCAGCACGAGGCGCCGTCCGGCAGCGATATCGTCGGCCCAGCGCGGCCCGAGCGCGCGCATGTGCGATCGCGCTCGCGCCCACCCGTCTGCCGTCGCCGCAATCGTCTGTCCGGTCATCAATAGACCCCCATCAGTTGCGAGAGCTGCGCGACATACCCGGCGTATCGCGGGTGCTGCTTGATCGTCTGCGGCGAGCGCGGACGCGGCAGATCGATCACGACTTCCTGCTGCACCTTGCCCGGACGCGCCGACATCACGATCACGCGATCCGACAGGAACACCGCCTCCTCGATGCTGTGCGTGACGAGCAACACCGTTTGCCGGTGCTCCTGCCAGATGCGCAGCAGTTCGACGTTCAGGTTGTCGCGCGTGAGGGCGTCGAGCGCACCGAACGGCTCGTCCATGAGCAGCACTTTCGGTTCGAGCGCCAGGATCTGGCCGATCGACGCGCGCTGGCGCATGCCGCCGGACAACTCGTGCGGATGATGATCGGCGAACTGGGCGAGCCCCAGCATCTCCAGCAGCGCCGCCACGCGCGGCTCGCTCTTGGCTTTCGGGATCTTGCGCAGACGCGTGCCGAGCAGCAGGTTTTGCCGCACCGTGAGCCACGGCAACATATTGCTCGTCTGGAACACCACGCCAATCTCGGGGGCGGGCCGCGTCACGCGCTGGCCCGCCACACGCACCTCGCCGCCATCGTGCGGCACAAGGCCGGCAACGATGCGCAGCAGCGTGCTCTTGCCGCAACCGCTCGCGCCGAGAATCGACACGAACTCGCGATCCGCAATCGAGAGCGATACGTCGTCGAGTATCTTCACCGGTGAGGCCTTGCGCTGCTTGGCGGCGAAGGTCTTGTCGATGTGGCGCACTTCGATCATGGCGTCGTGGACCTGCGCGGCGCCCGCCGGTGCCACTTTCGTGTCGCCGGCGGGGCGCGACGGCGCGGGGAACGGCGTCACCGTAGTCGTCGAGATCGTCATACGTTGATCCCTCGCCACCAGACAAAGCGCGCCAGACGCTCGATCACCCAGTAGAGCACTACCGCCAGCAGCGTCACCATGAGGATGGCCGCGAACATGACGTCGGTGCGCGCCGCCGCCGATGCGAACACGATCAGATGCCCCAGCCCCGCTTCCGAGCCGATGAACTCGCCGACGATGGCGCCGATCACCGCGAGCGGCATGGCGATCTTCAGGCCATCGGCGAACGCGGGCAGCGCCGCCGGCAGGTACAGCCGCCAGAAGGTGTCCCACGGGCTCGCGCCCAACGCGCGGAAGTGCTCGTCGAGGTTGCGCGCGACACTGGCGAGTCCGCCCATGGTCGCCACGACGACCGGGAAGAACGCGAACAGGAAGGTCGACGCCAGCTTCGACGCAAACCCATACCCGAACCACACGATCATCAGCGGCGCGAGTGCGATCTTCGGCATGCTCTGCAAGGCAGTGACGAGCGGGTACAGCGTGCGACGCGCAAACGCGCTGTAGCTGATGACGACGCCAATCACGAGCCCACCTGCCACCGCCGCCACGAAGCCGGTCAACACTTCGACCGTTGTGATCCAGGTGTCCTCCAGCATTTGCGGATGCACTTCCCAGGCCGCGCGAAAGATCGCCGACGGCGGCGGCATCAGGTACGACTGCACCTTGAAGTACGTCACGGCCAATTCCCACAGGGCGAGCAGCACGCCCCAAAATACGATCGTCTGTGCGATGCGTTTCATTCGATGTCTCCTCCGGAATCTCGGCTGGCTAGGTCTTTCCGCCCGACTTGTCCTTGACCATGCCCGGCGGGGGCGGCACGACGAAGCGTTCGAAGCGGAACCGGTCGAAGCTCTCGATAGAGCGCTCCCACACCTTCGCTTCGTACGGGTGGTCGTCGTCGATCTGCGTCATTTCGCAATACAACTCGACGTTGTTGCCATCCGGGTCCTTGAACACGAGGAAATAATTCGCCCCCGGCCCGTGACGCCCGATCCCACGCACGATCTCGACGTCATGCGCACGCAGCACCGCCACGGCTTGCTCCATTTCCTCGACACTGTCGACGAGGTAGGAGAAGTGCTCCATGCCGGGACGGCCGTAACGCGGCAGATCGTCGATGTCCGGCGAATCCTTTGGAATCTGCGAGAGCGCCAGATCGTGGTGGTCGGTGCCGGCGCGCAAGAACACCATCTGGTCGCCAATCCAGTCGGAGACGGTCAATCCGAGCACTTCGGTGTAGAACTTCGCCGACTTCTGAATATCACGCACCACCAACACCAGGTGACCAAGGCGCTTCGGGTTGAGCTTGGGTTTGAGGCTTGTCATCTCGACTCCTTGCATTGCAGCGATTGCGCGAGCGTCATTCGACGAACTGGTTGGTATAGAGGTCGGTGGCCTTCAGCGTGGGGGGCAGGTTGAAGGCGTTGCGCACAAACTGCGCGGTCGTCGCCATGCGCGCCACCGGCAGCCAACCCGGCTTGTGCCCCTGCGTTTCGCGGTCGGTCTCCAGCACGCCGATCTGCCGAATCTGTTCGACCATGACCTGTTTGTCGAGCATGGGGTACTGCGACACGATCACACCCGCCGACGCCTCTGGATGCTCGCGCATCCACGCATAGCCGCGATAGGTGGCCTGCACGAAGCGACGCACCACGTCAGGCTGCTTCGCAATCATCGTCTCGGTCGTGACGATGCCGTTGCCGACCATGTCGAGCCCGAAATCTCGGTAGCGCAGCGAGCCGATCTCCCGCCCCTGCTTCGCCGCGAGCGACTTGAGCACCGGCAGGTTCGCGCCTTCCCAGCATTCGGTGAGATCCACGCGACCTTGCAGGAACGACGGATTGATCGTCGACGGGTCGAGCCGCAACAGCTTGATCGCCGTCGGCGGCAAGCCATTGGCCTTGAGCCAGGCCGGCACGATGTTCTGTAACGGCGACGCCCCGCCGCCGCCCATCGACAACCCCTTGAGATCGGCGGGCTTCGCAAGGGTCCGCCCCGGTTTGACGAGGTAGCAGATCGCGCCGGGCCAGACGGCATTGATCGCGCCAACCATCTTCGTCTTTCCGCCCTGCGCGCGGTTGAGCATCACGCTGATCGGATCGCCGTAGCCGAACTCGAACAGGCCCTGATCGACTTCATTGACGGTGCGCTGCCCGCCATGGCCAACGACCGCCGACACTTCGAGGCCTGCCTCGCGGTAAAAGCCCTGGTGAATGGCAACGAGCACCCCCCCGGTGCTGCCCTGTGGCAGCCACGAGAGGTTGAACTTGACCTTCTCCTGTGCGACGGCCGGCGTCGGCCACAGCGCGCCCGCACCGATAGCACTCACCGTGCCGATCGCCCCCATCGCTCCCATCGCACCGATCGATCCGGCACACGCAAGCACCGTCCACCACCGCCTTGCCCACTGCCACTGCTCCATTGCCGCCTCCTCCTGGCCGCTACCTGAGCGGCCGTTGTTATCTTTGCTGCGCCACGACGCGGTTCTCGATGGCCCCAATGCCCTCGATGCCCGCCACCATCACGTCGCCGGCCTTGAGATAGACGCCGCGTCCCATGCCCACACCGGTCGGCGTGCCCGTGGCAATCAGATCGCCTGGCTTGAGCGTGAGAATGTCGGACAGGTAGGCGATCTGCTCCGCAATGTTGAAGATCATCCCCGCCGTCGTGTCGTTTTGCATCATTTCGCCATTCACCGACAGCGTCATGCGCAGTTGCTGGGGATCGAGAATCACCTCGCGCGGCACAAACCACGGCCCCAGAGGGGCGAAGGTATCGAAACTCTTCCCGCGAAACCAGTCGTGCGTGAACGGATAGTCGGTGCGGCGGTTCAGGTCGCGCGCGCTGACATCGTTGATGACCGTATAGCCCGCGATCCATTCATGCGCCTGCTCGACCGGAATATGCCGTCCCGGACGGCCGATGACCACCGCCAGCTCGACCTCCCAGTCCACGCGCTGCGCGTGCGGCGGCAGCACGACGTCCGTGCCGGTCGCCGTCACGCTCGTCTCCGCCTTCATGAACATGTACGGCGAACTCTCGCTGCGCGGCGCGAGCTTCGTACCCATTTCGGCCGCGTGCTCGTAATAGTTCGAGGCCGTTGCAAAGATGCGGCCCGGCTGATAGGGCACGCACAGGCGATAGGCGTCGCTCGCCAGCGCGCCGACCTTCGCCGGCACACCCGCGTCCAGCGCACGGCGCACGGCGGCGTTGATCGCTTTGCCGTGCACATCCCAGTCCGAGAGCAGCGCCGTCAGATCGTGCGCCGCCAGCACCGCATCGCCCACGTCCGTGCCCATGTGGCGCAGCACGGCTTCCAGATCGTACAAATGCCCATGTTGCACGAGCGCCGTACGCCGCGCGGCAACGGCGCCCGGCGCCAGCGATTCATAAGTTGCAAGTCCAAACCAGGTCACACCTTCCTCCTTGTCTTCCCTCAGGGAACCGACGTCGCGCGTTGCGCATCGGTCGTTTTTTTGATTGCCATGTGAAGATACAATACATAGCATATGTATACATAGCAACAGATTTGTATTTTATTTTCCTATCCAAACGATCCTCACGATGAAGGCCTCCATGACCGACGCTTCGCCACTCCTCTCCCTCATCCCGCTTGCGCCGATCACCCGCGCGCGACTGATCGCCGCGGGACTGCGTCTGCACGAGATCGACGCCGATTGCGAGGCCGTCGATCGGGCCGACGTCATCCGCCTCATGTCCAATGCGTCCAACGTTCGCTTCGTGCTCACCAATGGCACGACAGGCCTCACGGCCGTGCAGATGGATGCGCTACCGAAGCTCGAACTCGTCTGCGCCTTCGGGGCGGGCTACGAGAACATCGACGTCGCCGCCGCCACCGCACGTGGCATCGCCGTCGCGCACGCGCCCAACACCAACGGCGAGACCGTCGCCGATCACGCCCTGGCCCTCATGCTCGCCACCGCACGCGGCCTCATCACGCTCGATCGCGCCGTGAAGGCCGGTGGCTGGGCGAACCACCGCGCACCGCGCCCGACGCTGCATGGCGCGCGACTCGGCATCGTCGGCCTGGGTCACATCGGTCACGCGATTGCGACGCGCGCGGAAGGCTTCGGCATGTCCATCCGCTATCACACGCGCACACCGCGCCGCAACTGCCGTTGGCACCATGTCGCTGACGTCGGCGCCCTGGCCGACGCCAGCGACTTTCTCGTGCTCGCCTGCCCGGGCGGTGCCGCGACACATCACCTCGTGAACGCCGACGTGCTGGCGCGGCTCGGCGCCGACGGCTTTCTCGTGAACGTGTCGCGCGGCAGCGTCGTCGATACCGTGGCCCTGATCGAAGCGCTGTGCGACGGCGTGATTGCAGGGGCTGCGCTCGACGTGTTTGAGCACGAACCCGAGGTGCCTTCGGCATTGCGCATGCTGGAGAACGTTGTGCTGACGCCGCATGTCTCGGGACGCTCGCCGGCCGCCCTGCACGCGCAGATCGACGCGCTGCTCGCCAGCCTTCACGCCCATCTCGCGGGCGCGCCGCTGGCGTCCCCCGTCAATGCGGTGGCGCGGCATGTCGCGCGATAACGCGTTCAGGTGAAAAAAGAAGCGGGCAACCAGGAGACCTTCGGAGGTTGCCCGCCTCAACACTTCACGCTTTGGAGGCCCTGTGAAGTCGTGCGCGGCGACGGCACGACGTGTCGTGCCGCCTTGACACTGTGCGCGGTGCTTACCGTGCCGGCCAGGGTTTTGCCGGTGCGCCCATCACGGGCTCACCCAGCAACGGGCTCGACAGGGCGTAGGCGCCGTTCTCGGTGAAGGCCCACATGATGTTGCGGTCGTACTCGGTGTACATCGCGAGCACCCCCTTGCCCAGCGTGTAGACGGGCAGCTCGGACTCGTCGGCCAGCCCCGGCACGAAGTAGCCCGCAATGCGCGGCTTGGCCGGATCCTTGACGTCGAATATCTGCACCCCCGCGTTGTAGAACGAGTACGGCACGATGCCCTGGCGCCACGCGCCCGGCTGGCCGATCGAATTCGAACGCTTCGGACCGAAGTTGCCGCCGCGCTGGCAGAAACTGGTGAACGGCGCGCCTTCGGGGACGTCGGGCTCGGGCAGCTTCGCCGCGACCTTCATCTTGGCCGGGTTGCGCGCATCGACCACGAAGATGTCCTTGTACGGCTCATAACAGTCGCGGTTCATCGGGTAGCCGCTGGTCAGCACGTACCCCGTGCGCTCGTACTGGCTCACGTCCGCATTGTCGTACTCGGTGCCCGCGAAGCTCGGCGCCGTATTCACGTTGCCCAGTACCTTCGGATGCGCCGGATCGGACAAGTCGAACGACCACAGCCCCAGCCCCCCCATCGCGCCGAAGCCCACCTTGCCGCCCTGCTCCAGCGGCTTGGGCAGGAAGATCGGCATGCGCGAACCCATCCACGAGGTGCGGTTGCCCGCCCGCGGATTCTGCAAATAGGCCTGTTCGTGCGCCGCATTGCCAAGAATCTGCCCCGGCACCGAGATCTGCGAGACGAACTTCGGATTGGCCGGATCCGACATATCCCACACCTGGTAGCCCGGCGAGTAGAGATAGTTCGGGTACTCGGTAAGTGCGTAGCTGTCGTCCGGCGCCGACGAGAGAATCATGTACTTGCCGCCGTAGAACTCCGGCGAATCGAGCGAGCCCGAGCCCTGCTGCTGCCCGACCGGCGCGTCCGGATGCTGGTAGTCGGTGGTGCGCGTGGCGATGAGCTTCCAGTCGGACGGTAGCGGCCCATCCATCTCGAAGACCTTGAAGCCCTTGAGCGAGTTGTAGTGGCGTTGCGCGGCCACCTTGTCCGGTTGCTTCGACTTGTCGGTCATCAGGCCGTAACGGCCGATTTCGAACGACGCCACGAGAATCGGCTTGCGCCGCGCCTTGTTCCACACGATGGTGGCACCGCCCAGATAGCCGTGCACATTGTTCGGATCAAACTTCTCGCTCGATCCCTTCGGGCCCCACACGCCGCCGGTCGAATACACCACCTTGCCATGCGCGGGATCGGTCACGTCCATGATGCGCAGGTAGTCGCGATCGTGAATATAGAGGTAGCGCTTGCCGTTGAAGTCGGCGATGTTGTTCCATGCGTGGAACGGCGAATTGACCCCCGGGTAGAACGCCAGGACTTTCACGTTCTTGGTGTAGCTTTTCTTGTCCCACGTCGTCAGCTCGCCGGGAAAGCGCTGACCGGCGTGCACTTCCGGTGTGGCCTTCGGCCAGATGAATTTGCCTGTTGCCGGATCCATGCCGTAATCGACGCCCGCCTTGAGCGGCTTGGGCTCCCGATCCGGCGTGAGGCGCAACCATCCCGCCAGGTAAGGATCCTTGACGTTCGGCATACCGGGCGTACCGGTGGGCTGTGCGTCCGACGGCGTGGCGGCGGGCGCCGCCGGCGCGCTGTCCGGTGCCGACGCGTGGGCCGCGAGCGTCATCGTGAGCGCCGCGAGCAATGCCGTCGCGGTCAACGAAACGCCGAGTGTGGGCTTGCGAAACATGTCTTCCTCCTTCGTCTCAAAAATCTTCTCGCCAGCGCGTCAGTCAGGCGCTGGCGGCGTGATGTCGCCGATCGGAACGCGTCAGAACGCGTGGCGGATGCCGAACTGCACGCCCGACGGATTCTGTGTGCCGGTCGGCGTGACCTGGAACGTCACCGGGTAATGCACCGTCGTGTCGTTGCTGTGCTGCACACGGGCATAAGTGGCGTAAAGCGTGGTGCGTTTGGACAAGCTGTACATGTAGCCGATCACGAAGCCGTTGCCGTTCGAGAGCGCCTTGTTGTCGTCGTCCTGACGATGGACAAAGCTCGCGTAGAAGCGATGACGGTCGGTCAGCGCATACCGCACCCCGGCCTGAATATCCCAGCCGCGCACGTTGAATGCGACATACGGCGGGTACGCGTAGTAGCCGTTGTACGTGTGATAAATCAGGGTCGGTTCGACGCTGCCGAACTTGTAGGTGGCCGAGAAGTAGTTGTCGCGCGACGAGTGGATCTGGCTCGACGAGTAGATGTCGCGCGTGTATTGCAGTTCGCTGACGGCGCCCAGGAAAATGCCGCCGTTACGGTAGTCGAGGCCGGCAGAGTAGAACCGGCCCGAACGCGTACCGTCGCCCACGCCGGTCGTCGCCATGAAGCGGCCCATCAACCCGTGCCAGCGGGGCGTGTTGTACTGAATGGCGTTGTCGACGCGATACGACGCGTAGAAGAACTCCATGTTGTTGACCATACTGAAGTCCGCCGCCCAGCTCGGGTCGGCGTAACCGGCGATCCAGTAAGACGGCGTGAACTGACGGCCGAGCGACACTTCGCCCCACGCCCCCTTCAGGCCAACGAACGACTGGCGCGCCTGCGCCGATTGCGTGCCGTTCGCGGCAGAGAACATGGGCTCATACGTGAAGAATGCGCGGTTGCCGCCGCCCAAGTCCTCGAACCCGCTCAAATTGAAGCGAGAGTTGTTCAGCCCGCCGCTGGAGACCCGCGTGACCTTGCCGCCATTGGCCCCCGATCCCCACAACTGCTCGACGTTCAGGTCCACGAACCCCGAAAGCGTCACGCCCCCGGTCGATTGCGCGTACGCACCGCCCTGCAGTGCGCCCAGCAACAATGCACACAACACTCGCTTCTTCATGCTGTCTCCTGAGTTTTCTCGTTTTTGTCGCGGCGCCCCTGACCGGGTGTCTGCCGCCCGCGCTACATGTATACAATCAGTCGAATTATTATACATAGCAAAGAAATTGAATTTCTACCGCTATTTGTTTATACAAACGATCGATTTTTTTATAGCGGGTCACCCCGGATGGCCACTGGCCCGTGAGCGCTGGTCGCTGAGCGCCGCCGGCGCGTGGCGTCCGGCGGGCAGAGGCAGGTGTTGCGAACCCTGGCGCCGAGCGAGAACGGCGTGCTATCAGAGCCCCGTGCGATCGGCTTGCAGCCCTTCGTGACGCAGCGCTGGCGCGTTGTCCTTGCCCGTGCCGTCCTTCGACGCACCGCCCCAGCCGTGGGCAGTGACATCGAAGATCACGCCATTCGGATCGAAGAACTTCACTTCATAAAAGATGTTGCTCTTCACCGGCACTTCGCCCATGTAGTAGCGGCCCCCGGCAGCTTCGATTTTCGTACGCGTGGCCTCGACATCCTCGACCCAGATCCCGATGTGATGCAGCCCCACATACTCGCGGCCGCGATCGCCTGCGGCTTCGTCGTTCTTGTAATTGAGCAACGCCAGGTTGATGACGCCGTCAGACAGATAAACGCCCCGAGCGAGCGACGAGTCCGTCTCGCCCACTTTCTTGAAGTCGAATGCCTGCATATAGAACGCTGCCGCCTTCCACGGATCGGGCACCGAAAGCGCAATGTGACGCAGTTTGGCCATGATGAGATGTCTCCTTCGAATTGAGGTGTCGACGCGTGCCGGAACACCCGGCAGACGTTCATGTATACTATCTCAGCATATTGCATCCAAAAACGTATTTTTGAATGCACTTGGATCACCCTGCTGCGCTTTCCATCCGGCAATGGCGTCCTGATGACGCCTCCAGACATAGTGGCGAAGGAAAATACTCGTATAATCTCCATGTATACAATCGCATCAAAAAGACACATCCACGGAGCGAGATAGACAAGCATGGCCGAAACCATTGCCGCACGAATCTGCCGGGTGTTGACCGGCGAGATCATCGACGGACGCCTGCCGCCGGGACAGAAGCTCGAGGAAGTCGCGCTGGCCGAGCGCTTCAAGGCGTCGCGTACGCCCATTCGTGAAGCGCTGCGCGAACTCAATGCACGCGGCCTCATTGAACTCACCCCGCACAAGGGCGGCGTGGTGGCGAGCATCAGCGTCGACGATCTGTCCGACATGCTCGAAGCGATGTGCGAACTCGACGCCCTGTGCTGCCGGCTGAGCGCCCAGCGCATGAGCGCGATGCAGAAGAAGCAGCTCGAGATGATTCACATCCAGAGCAAGCAGTGCATGGATGCGGGCGACGAAGCCGGCTATCTCGCGCTCAACCGCGAGTTCCATCAGTTGCTGAGCGCGGGCACGCAGAACAAGACGTTGATGGCGCTGATCGACAGTCATCGTGAACGTCTGGCGCCCTTCCGCGCGGCGCAAGCCGATGTCGAAGAGCGCTTCGCCGTGTCGTTCGACGAGCACGAGCGCGTCGTCGAGGCCGTGCTCGCGGCCGACGCCGAAGCCGCCTATAACGCCATGCGCAGCCACACGGCGCGGTTGAGCATTCATGTGCTCGAACGCCTGCAACACAGCCGCAAGCTGAGTTAAGCCCCGCCCCCGCTCGTCTGTCCAGGCCGGCTTCGTTCACACGGCCGGCCGATACGCTCCTGTCGCTGACGCCGCCGATGCCCGCACGCACGCATCGGCCTTCCTGGGGGCATCGCTCCAATTCCCCGATTGGTGTATCGGTGCCCATCCGCGCAACGCGAGTCGCGACGCCGCTTTGCACGCAACTGTCACTCATAAAGCGCAGCCCGCGCGAGGTTGAACATTGCCGTCGCCGTTTCTAGGCTCCATCCGTGAAGCGCGTTGCCGCGTTTCGCGCGCGGCCGGCAGGCCGCTGGCTTAGAGACCGCCATCGTCCGATGGACGGCATCCAACTCAGCCTTTCGTGGAGAAACACATGTCGCAAATCACCGATGTGCTGGTCAGCATCGACACCAAGACGATCGTCGACCGGTACGGCAAGAACTCCAGCATGGCGAATCCCCCCTCATCGACTTCAAGCACGTCTTCATGATCGTGGCGCAGGGTAACGTGGTGAGCGGACAGGCGGGCGGTGAGCTGGACGTCGCGGCGACCGTCGGCGACGTCATCCGGTGGCGCGAATGCTCGCTCTCGCTCGGCTTCGAGCAATCGTGCATCTTCTACAAGTTCATCGGCAATCAGGGCAACGACCTGATCTCCCCGCCCTCGCCACGGGAAGCGGAGGTCACGATCCCCGTGCCGAATCCGCCCGACCCGACCCATCCGAAGAAGCAGACCTGCTCGAACTACTTCTGGTCGTGCGAAACGCTCAAGACCGGTCGCGTCACCTACCACTTTCAGTTCATGATCCTCGATCGCAGCGGTAATTTGTGCGGCTGCTACCAGTGGGATCCGTTCATCACCATTCGCAATCACTGACGAGCGCCGCGCCGCGATCCACGACGCGCCAATCCGGGCGCCCGATCGCGGTCACCTAGGCTCACGGCAAGGAATCCCAATGTCCAACGCAAACACCTCCGACGGCGATGGCGAATGCGGTGCGATTGCCGACGTTCTGCTTGTCATCGATACCGTGACGCTGCTTGACCAGCACCCCGAAGCGATCGACGCGCCCGTGGGCGTAGACGCCGACTGCTGCCATGCGCTGGCCGCGGATAGCGCGGCGCTCACCGGTGTCAATGCGGCGCAATGGCGTGTCGACGTTCGCCCCGGCGACCGCTTGCGGCTGCGCTGGACGCCGCTCGCCATGCGTGGCGAACATGCCGTGATGCTCCAGCTCTGCCTCGATGACGAGACAACGCTGAGCGGCCTGCAGTTGCATTGCCTTGAGCACGCCACGCGCTACGCGCCGCAATCGGGTTCGCCGCAGGCCGCCGTCGCGCGCGACGCCCCGGATGCCTTTTGGCAAGCCGATGTCGTGGGCAGCGGCACGGCAGCGCTGACCATCGAGGCCATCGTCACGGACCGCGATGTCCATGTGCTCGGCCGATTTCGCTGGCCAATGCGCGTGGTTGTGCCCTGAGCGTCTTCATTCATTCAAAAATCGAATGTCACCCATTTTGATATTTAATTTGTCGATGGATGGCGGGTTCGCTATCTTGTGCATCTTTCCCGATGGTTTCGCCCCCACGAAACTCCGCGATCAGAACGACACAGGAGCCATCAATCATGTCGAAGACTACGTATTACGCGCCGCAGGGTGGGCATCCGAGCCAATCGGAACTGCTGACCGACCGCGCCATGTTCACCGAAGCGTACGCCGTCATTCCCAAGGGCGTGATGCGCGACATCGTCACGAGCCATCTGCCGTTCTGGGACAACACGCGCCTGTGGGTGCTCGCCCGTCCGCTCTCGGGCTTCGCCGAGACCTTCGCGCAATACATCATGGAAGTCGGAGCGGGGGGCGGCAGCGACCAACCCGAGCAGGATGAAAACGCCGAGGGCGTGCTGTTCGTCGTCGAAGGGGAGATCACGGTGACGATCCAGGGCAAGGCGAACCGCCTCACCCCGGGCGGCTATGCGTTCCTGCCGCCCGCGACCGACTGGCAAGTGCGCAACCACAGCCAGGGCACCGCCCGCTTCCATTGGATTCGCAAGCACTATCAAGCCGTGCCGGGTTTGCCGGCCCCTGAGCCGTTCGTGAAGCACGAGCAGGACGTCGAGCCGATTCCGATGCCCGGCACCGACGGCCGCTGGGTGACGACGCGCTTCGTCGACATCCAGGACATGCGCCACGACATGCATGTGAACATCGTGACGTTCCAGCCCGGCGGCGTGATCCCGTTCGCGGAAACTCACGTCATGGAGCACGGCTTGTATGTGCTCGAAGGCAAGGCCGTCTATCGCCTGAATCAGGATTGGGTGGAAGTCGAAGCCGGTGACTTCATGTGGCTGCGCGCCTTCTGCCCACAGGCGTGCTACGCCGGTGGCCCCGGCCCGTTCCGCTACTTGCTGTACAAGGACGTCAACCGTCACATGAACCTGACGCTGGGTGCCCAGCCGAAGTAAGCGCCGAAACAAGCGCTGAAACCGGTGCCGTAGCAGGCGCTGAAGTCAGCGTCTGCGCTATGCGCCCCTTGGCGCCCATCCCCGCACGCATCCCGCCGCGCGCGTCGCTCACTTCGGCGCGCGCGGTTTCGTCGCGAGCATCCCGACGAGCACTTTGGCGAGCGCCATCACCATGGCATCCGCCGTCGGTCGGTGAAAGATCGCCAGCTCGAAGGCGTCGATGACCGGTAGCCCCTGCGCCCGGCCAAGCACCGCATGCCGCGGCAGTACGGCGCGCGGCGGCACCAGACTGATTCCCATCCCGTCGGCCACCGCGCCCTGAATGCCGCTCAGGCTGGAACTGGTGAAGCTGATGCGCCAGTCGCGTCCCATCGTCTCAAGTGCATGAATCATATCGTCGCGATACAACCCGCGCGCGGGAAACGTCACGAGCGGCACCGGATCGCATCCGAACGACGGATGCGTTGCGCTGTCGATCCACGCCAGCTTCTCGGGGCGGCTCGCCACCGATTCGCGACTGCCGCGACGCTGCTTGACCAGCACGAGATCGAGTTCGCCGCGATCGTAGCTCGCGAACAAATCGCGGCTCAGGCCGCTCGTGACTTCGAGCTTGACCTGCGGATACTGCCGATTGAAACGCGCGAGCACCTGCGTCGTGGCGCCGGTCGCGAAATCCTCCGGCACGCCCAGCCGCACCGTCACTATCACGGCTCCGGAGAGCGCCTCGAACATCTGGTCGTTGAGCGCGAGCATCTGACGCGCATGGCCGAGCAATCGCTCGCCCGCGTCGGTGGCATGGACGTCGCGATTGCCGCGTTCGAGCAACTTGTGCCCGACCAAGTCTTCGAGACGCCGCACCTTTTGGCTCACGGTGGATTGCGTCGAATGCAGACGCGCGGCCGCCGCCGTGAAGCTGCCGCAATCCGCCACCGTGATGATCGAGCGCAGCAGATCCAGATCGAACAGCGGGCGATTCGATTTTGCACTGCCAGCCATGTGAAGTATTTACGTTGTCGATGGATGGCAGCACTTGTATCACGCGCGACAACCGAGCGTCAAAGCCCCAGGGCCCGACCATCGCTGCGAGGATCGTGGGCACCGCTCATCTGCCCGTGCGCACCGATGCGAATCGCACCGGGATGGCCCGCCAACTGACTCTGCGGCGGCAGCTCGCTCATCTCGTGCCCACGCGCGGCCAGCGCCGCGAACACTTCGGCACCGGCATCCTGTTCGAGCTTGAGGGCATCGCGGCTGTCGGAGAAGGTCTTGCCGAGCAGGAAGCGCGGCCGTCCCAGCGCGGTGAGCGGATCCATCTCGTAATCGATCAGGCGGGTGAGCACCGCGGCCAGCGTCTGCGGTTGCCCGTCGGCGCCCTGCGTACCGTAAAGCAGTTGCGGGCGTCCCTGCTTCAGATACATGCCTGGATTGAGCGTATGGAACGGGCGCTTGCCACCGTGCAGCACGTTCGGACTCCGTGCGTCGAGACTGAACGACGCGCCCCGGTTGTGCCACAGCACGCCCGTGTCCCCCAACACCACACCGCTGCCCCAATCGAAGTAGACCGTCTGCAGCATGCTCACGCAGTTGCCCTGACTGTCCGCTGCACCGATGTACACCGTGTCACCAGTCTTGAACACATGCGGCCATGACATGGCGCGATCCATGCGAATGCTGCGGGCATGCGCGTCAAGGTGGGCGCTCGCCAGCAAGCGATCGACCGGCACATCGACGAAATCGGGGTCGGCTACATAGCGATTGCGGTCGATGAATGCGAGCTTCACCGCCTCGACCAGCACGTGGTAGTAGTCGGCGCTGCCCTCGGGCATCGACTTCAGATCGAAGCGATCGAGAATGCCCATGATCTCCAGCGTTGTCACGCCCTGCGTCGGCGGACGCAGCCCGAGCAGCTCGCCGTCACGATAGGCCACGCGCAGCGGCACTTCCTCGCGCGCCTGCGCCCGTGACAGGTCGCCGGCGCGCAGCGGCGAGCCGGCCTGCTTGAGGCCTGCCGCGATGCGGCCGGCCAGATCGCCTTCGTAGAACTCGCGCCCTCCATGGGTGGCAATGCGATCGAGACTGCGCGCCAGTGCCGGCTGATGAAAGCGCTCGCCCGCCTGCGGAATGCGGCCGTTCGGCATGAAGACCGAGGCGAAGCCTTCCCAACCCTGCAATTCGGCCGCGCGCAATGTTTGCCAGAAGTGTTGCGACGGGGTGACCGGGAAGCCGTTTGCCGCATATTCCGTGGCGCGTGAGA
>NZ_KB290495.1:44432-76577 GCF_000282835.1 Pandoraea sp. B-6
TGGCACCGCGGTAGGCCGGCACCTGTGCGGCGGCTTGTCCGATGCCCGAGAGCGTACGCACGTTGCCTTCGCGGTCGCTGATCACCATGAAGGCGTCGCCGCCCAGACCGGTGAAGTGAGGATACGTCACGCTCAGCACCGCGCCGATGGCAATCGCGGCCTCAATGGCGTTGCCGCCCGCGCGAAGCACTTCGAGTCCCGCCTCGCTGGCCAGCGCGTGCGGACTGGTGACCATGCCCCGCGTCGATTGCGCAAGGCGCGGGCCGGCGTCGGCTCGTGCGTCGCTGTGGGCGGCTTGGGCCGCGTCGGCCGCCGGCGCGGGCAGCACCGCGCTACCGGCCAATGCGGCTGTGCCTCGCAGGAAGTTTCGCCGCGTGGTGCTGCCGGCGGTGTCGCCAGTCGCGACCGGAGGTGTCGTGGTCAGCCCATCGGCCATGTCTTGTGCGAACGTCATGCCGTCCGTCTCCCCAAACAATGTCATTGGAAGGCGAAGCGCGCCCGACACCGGCAGACGCTTCGACCCGATCCCATCCGTGCGTCGAGCCGGAACCGGCTCGCACCGTGCCGCCGCCCCGGCTGGATGCGCGAAACGGCAGGCTTGCGTCAGACTTCCGCCTTCCAGCCCTTCCAGTGGCGTTGATGCGTCACTTCCGGGGCCGAGAAGCGCTCCTTCACCCAGGCGTAGACCGGGCCGAGGGCGTTCATGGCGACGGCCGCCCCGAGTGCCGCCAACGGGTCCTGTGCCACCGGGCCGAAGCCGCCGAACAGCGTGGCGAAGTACGTCGCGAACCCGAAGAACATGCCCGGAATGAAATTCAGTGCCGGGAACACGCGGGCCAGCGCCATCATCGAGCCGTTGCCCGCGAAAAGAATCACCATCTCCGCGGCGACAAGAGTGTTACCGCTGAACTGGGCGCCCGCTTGCTTGAACCCCAGCACGATGAGGCATGCGAAGCACGCGCCCACCGGCAGCGTCGCCCAGATCCGTTTTAGGTTCACCAACGTGGGTCCCCCCATGGCAAAGGTGGCGGCCCAACTGATAAAGATCGCCCAGGGCGGCAAATGCAGCGGCAGCATCGCGATCGGGATGGTGGTGACGGCCAGTAACGAGGCAACGACTTCCGCAGGCAGCTTCTTCATGAGTGTCTCCTTGAGTGTGATGAGAACTGCATTACGCGCAACAACAGGAATGCCGGTGAATCTCGCAGTGATGCTGCGTCACGACCGTGATTCGGCCGCGTTTGATCACCCACAGGCGTGGCGGGATGTCGAGCAGCGCATCGGCCACCTTGAACGTGTCGAGAATGATGAGATCGGCTTGTTTGCCCACGGCGATGCCATAGTCGTGCGAGAGTCCGATGGCACGCGCGGCGTTATGCGTGCCCATGTCCAGAATCGCCTGCTGGTGCTCCGGCACGCCGAATTGCGCCACGTGCGCGAGCAGATTGCCGATCTGCAACATGTCGGCCTTGCCGAACGGCGTGAAGGCGTTGCGCACGTTGTTGGACGAATACGCCACGTTGACGCCTGCGGCATGCAACGCCTTGACGGGCGTGAGACCCCGCCGAGGGTTCTGCACGTCCTTGCGCCCACCCAGATAAAGATCGGTCGCGGGCAGCGTGACGATGCTGATGCCGGCAAGACGGATCTGCTCGATCACGGGCGCGAGTTCGTCGTTGTCGAGCGCACCCAGGCTGGTCACGTGCCCCAGCGAGACCCGGCCCTGATAGCCGGTATCGATCGTGCGCTGCGCAATGTACGAGATGGCCGCGAAACGCTGATCGCTGGTGTCGTCGGCAAAGTCCGCATGCATGTCGATGGGCGCATCGAAGCGCTGCGCCAGCTCGAACACGATGTCGATATGGCGCTTGGTGTCTTCCCAGTTCAGCTCGTTGTAAGGGCATCCGCCGACCACATCCGCCCCCATGCGCAGCGCGTCGATCATCAGCTCGTAGGTGCCCGCAGACTTGAGAATGCCCTCCTGCGGGAACGCAACGATCTGCAGATCGAGCAAGCTTTGGTACTCATCCTTGAGCGTGAGCAGCGTCTCGACCCCGATCAGCCCCTGAATCAGGTCAACGTCCGGATGGGCGCGAACCGCGACGGTGCCGTTCTTGATCGCCATGTCGAGGACCTGACGCGAGCGATCGAGCACGTCCTCGCGCTCCTGCCGGCTCTTGAGAATGCCGGTCACGCGGATGGCCTCGTCGAGCGTGCCGAAGCGTGCGGGCAGACGGCGATGCAGCAGTGCCTTGTCCAGATGCAGGTGCGCCTCGATAAGCCCGGGAATCGCCGCGCGGCCTTGCGCGTCGATCTCCTCGGTCGCGCTGGCGTCGATGCCGGGCTCCATCGCAGCGATGCGTCCGTCTTTGATGGCGATGTCCACGAGCGGCGCATCGTCGCGCACGCACACGTGTTTGATCAGCAGGTCCACATGCATGGTGCGGTCTCCTTACGTCTCAGGGTTGAATGAAATGCTGGCAAGCGCCGGCCGGGTGGCAGTGAGTCGGTGCCCCGCCTTCGGGGCTTGAAGCAAGATTAGGGGAGTGCCCGCGGGCGGGGCATCGGGATTTGCTGGTTTTCGTCTAAGAATTTCCCTAGACGCAGTGCAGCAAGCGAAACCGAGGGGGAATGCGTGTGGCCGATGATCGCGTCGGGAATGTCTTGCGCGTTGGGGGCGTGGGTCGCGTGTGGGATCAGGCGTCGGTGCCGGCGACGATCAAGCCGTGTTCGATGGCGTAGAGCACGAGGCCCGCCGTCGACGGAATGTCCATCTTGGTGAGGATATTGGCCTTGTGCGTACTCACGGTCTTGGCCGAGAGCGACAGGCAGCGCGCGATCTCGTTGATGCCATGGCCCTCGACCAGCATCTGGAATATCTGGAATTCGCGGGCCGTCAGCCCGCTGTGCGGCAACGCCTCGGCCGGTTGCTGCAACTGACGCACGAGCTTGTCCGCGACCAGGGGCGAGACGACCGTGCCGCCGCGTGCCACGCGCCGGATGGCGCTCATCAACTGTTCCGACTCGGCGTTCTTGGTGAGATAGCCGGCGGCCCCGGCGCGGATGGCCTGCACCGCGTATTGCGATTCGCGGTACATGCTGAGCACGAGTATGGGGAGCGCCGGATACGTTGCCTTGATCTGCGCGATGAGGGCAATGCCACTCTTGCCAGGCATCGACATATCGAGCAGCAGCACGTCCACGGCGATCAGGCGAAGCCGGTTGAGGACATCCGCGCCGTCCACGGCTTCCGACACCACGCACATGTCAGGTGCCATCGAGATGATCTTTTTCAGCCCATCGCGAATGATCGCGTGGTCGTCGGCAATCATGACACGCATCACCACTCCCTCTCGTTCGTTAGGTTCATTAGGTTCGTGAGGTCCGTGAGGTCCGTGAGGTCCGTGAGGTTCGATGGGGTCGCCGGGCTCGTTGCGTTCATTGCGTTGGCGGCATCATCGTCGGTCAACCCTGCCGCAGGTGCGCGCGCAGGAATTCTCACCCGCACGCGGGTTCCCTGTCCCGGGGCGCTTTCGATCTCGAACGCACCGCCCAGCATCAGCGCGCGTTCGCGCATGCCCATCAGACCGAGGCGCTGACCGTCCCCGGCCCGTGCAGTGTCCATGCCCCGGCCATCGTCCGCGATGCTCACGTAACAATCGCCGTCGCGCAGCTCGAGCGCCACACGCACCTGCGACGGCTGCCCATGTCGGCTGGCATTCGTGAGCGACTCCTGCACGATACGGAAGATCGCCGTGCTGCATTCGCTGTCGAGACGCGTAGTCACCGCTTCCGGCATGTCCAGCTCGCACGGCAACCCATGCCGCTGCGCGAACGATTCGGTCAGCCACTCCAGCGCGGCGTGCAGGCCCAGCTCGTCGAGCACGGCGGGCCGAAGGTCGGCCGCGATGCGATGCACCGCGTCGATGGTCTCGTCGACCAGGTCCTTGAGCATCTGGATATGGGCGGACCGATCGGCCGGCGACGCAACGGGTTGCGTGTCCAGGTAGCTCAGGCCCAGCCGAAGGCCGCCCAGCGACTGCCCGAGTTCGTCGTGAAGTTCGCGCGAGAGTCGCGTGCGTTCCGCTTCTCGCACCGTTTGCAGATAGGCGGAGAGCTGACGCAGTTGCGCGCGCGAGTCGAGCAATGCCGTTTCGGAGCGCTTGCGGTCGGTGATGTCGCGAGAAATCCCAACGGTGCCCACGATACGGCCAGCCGCGTCGCGAACCGGCATCTTGACGGTGTCGAACCAGCGCGGCGCGCCGTCGGCCCCCGGCCGGCTCTCTTCGTAGCGCCGGCGTTCGCCGCTGGCCACGACCGCTTTGTCGGTGGCGAGGTAGACCTTCCCCCATTCCGAAGACCAGACCTTGTCGGGCGTGTTGCCGATGATCTCGGCTTCCGTGCGGCCGCAAGCCACCAGGAAAGCGTCGTTGACGAGGATGTAGCGCGACTCGGTGTCCTTGAGCCAGGCCTGGTCCGGAATGTTGTTCAGAATCGCCCGGTGCAGCTCTCCATGCGTCTCCACTTCGTCTCCTTGGCCGGCAACGGACTGCCGCAGCGGCGCGGCGACGTTACGCCCTCACGCGCTCGCGAACGGGGCGCTCGCCCCATCGACAGCACACCGTGACGTCGGTGCCGGTCCGCCCCCAATATAGCCAGACCGGCGCCTGGGCGCGCCTCTAGTTTTCCCGCATATCGCCATGCTGCGGGGCTGACGCACGCCCGACACCTCAGCCTTCATACCCCCGGAACAGCCCGCACAGCCGGAATACATCTTCCGTGAATGGCGTGCCCTTGACCTTGCAATAGCGGCTCGCCAGCTTCATCAGTTCCTTGATGTCGCGTCCGCTCGCGTTCGGGTAACGGCTCGCGAGCGACTCGATCAGCGCGTCGTCGAGCGGCGCACCGACCTGATCGGCCTGCATCCGCCAGAGCCGACGCGCATGCGACGGCGATGGCGTCTCGTAATGGATCGTGGCGATACAGCGCGACAAAATGGCGTCGTCGACGTCGCCGCTCCGGTTGGTCGTCATGAACAACAGGCCATGGAAGTATTCCAGCGAGCGCAGAAATTCCGCGACGATGGCGTTGTGCTCCAGATCGTTGTCGCGCCGACGGATGTACACGTCCGCCTCATCGAGCAGCAGAATGGCATTCCAGCGCATGGCCCGACGCAGAATGCTCATGAGCGTGGCCCCGACCGACGCCGCCGTCGTCCCCAATTGCCCCGAATGCACTCGGTAGAGCGGCTTGCCGACGACTTCGGAATAGATCTCCGCCGTGAGCGTCTTGCCGAGTCCCGGGGCGCCCTGGCAAAGGATGGTCGCACCGCCCGATTTGCCCGGCACGAAGTCCGGCATCATCACCTCCATGTTCGATGTCAGGATGTCGATCAGGTCGTGATGATGCGCCGGCAGCACGAGCTTGTCCCGCAGCCCCGGCTGATACGCATACTCGGTCATGTTCTGCACATGCACCCAGAGGTTGCGGTGCCAGTCCAGGTGGAACACGTGCACATAGCAATGCAGCGGAATGGTCTCGAACCCCTGCGCGACCTCGGCGTTGCGCCAGAAGTCCGCATCGCACGCCATCTCGAAATTGCGCTCCAGGCGCTCTTCGTCGTTCACGCACTTCGCTGCCGCGCCGTCCACCACGCGAATCAACTCGGTCGCGCCTTTTGCATCGACGGAGAACGCCGCGCGGCGCAGTACGAACTGCGCGCCGAAGGCACGCTGCACGCGCAGAAACCGCTGCGCATGCTGTTCGTATTCGCGCTTGAATTCGGCGCACTCCTTGTAGAAACCGAACTCGGCGAGCAGCTCGGGAATGGTGCGATTGGCGATGTCGTCGCGCGTGAACACGAGCGACGTGGTCATGCCCGAGCGGCGCAGGCGATGCTCCGTCAGATTGGAATTGGCCGACTGCATCGTGTTCGCCAGCATGTCCATGACGACATAAGGCGATCCTTGCTCCGGCTCCACATAGCGCAAGCGGCGCACGAGCCACGGCAGCAACGCACCGTCACGGTGACGTTGGTACAGCCAGCCATCGATGACGTCGCGCGCCAGATAGGCGACGAGGCCCGGCACCAGCTTGTCCAGACTTGGGATCACCCGCGCCTGCGGGGCATTGAAGACGTTGTCGAGCGCGAGCATCTGGAACATCAGCGCCCGTTCGTTCTGCGTCTTGCACAGCACGTAGAGCGTATTGAGCGACTTGGCGTCGAACCAGTGGCTCGACACTCGCAGGTTGCCGCGACACACGCCGTAAGCCGTCAACTGTTTGCCCAGCGTTGAATCAGTGCCGATCAGTTGCAGCAGCGGATGAATCAGTGACTCGGGAATTTCGAAATCCATGAACGGCACTCCCCGTAAGGCGTATGGCCCGTGCGTACGTTGCCCCGTGGCAAGGCGCGTGTCAGGCGAGGAAGAAGTCGACGGCACGCGCCACGACGTCCGGCTCGATGATGTGCCGTCCGTCGAACTCGACGAATTGCACGTCGTAGCCCGCCGCCGCGAGCTTGCTGGCGTTTTGGCGGCCGCTTGTCTCGATGGGCAGTTGTTCGTCGGCGCGTCCGTGCGCGATGAAGACGCGGGGCTGCCCTTCCTGAACGAAGATGGACATGAAGCCGCCCGAGAACGCGATCACATGGGTCGCAATGTCGCCGTTCGTCACCCCGATGGACAAGGCGTAACTCGCCCCGTCGGAAAAGCCCGCGAACGCCACACGCCCTGTGTCGATGCGATACCGGCTGGCGACCTCGCGCAGCGCCGATTGAAGACGCTCCAGATCGGGGCCGTTGCCGCCGATCACGATGTCCCACGTCGGAAAGGTCGAATGCGGTGCGAGCACGAGAAACTTGTGACGCTGCGCATGCGGCTCAATGAACGGCAACACTTTTTCCGGAAAGCCGCCCGCGCCATGAAACATGACAAACAGAGGAACGGCGGTGTCGGTGGGGAGATCGGGCGGCACGTAAAGCACAGTGTCACGCTGCTCACTCAACCCAAGCGAGTGACGGCCGGAAGGCCAGGGGGACAGCAAGGCCGCGCCGGATGACGTCGGCGCAGGCACCGCTGCGCCAACGTCGGGAGAGGCGGACGTCAGCACGTCCGGTGACATTCGTCCAAACAACGAAGGGTCGAACATAGCGAGGAGATTGTCTCGTGATCGTTGATGTTATTGATATATTGTATATCAATAAAGATCTCCGCCGATGTCCGATATGCCTTTGGACAGCCGCCTTATTCGGCCATATAGGCGGTCAATCCTGCCACGAGCGCGTCGAAGGTGACTTTGCAGCGCGGACTCTGACGCAAGTCTTCGTGCATCGTGACCCACGTTTGCAGTGAGAAGCGAAAGGCATCGGGCAGCACGCGCACGAGCCGGACATCTTGTTGCGCCAGCGGCACCTGACACGCACCGATGCCGTAGCCTGCCCGGATCATGGCCAGTTGCGCCAGATCGCTGTCGGCGCGAAACGCAAAACTATCGCGTGACCAGACGGGCATGCCCCGTGTGGCCTCGCGGATGAACGGCGTCATCTGATCGAAGCCGATCATCGTGTGATGCGCGAGATCGGCCAGCGATGTCGGCACGCCGTAGTGCGCCAGGTAATCGTCGCGCGCATGCAGGCCGACGTCGATGTTTCCGACGCGACGCGCCATCAGCGCGTCCTGCTGTGGCGGCGCCATTCGCACGGCAATATCCACCTCGCGATGCAGCAGATCCTGAATGCGGTTCGTGGGTACCAGTTCGATCACGAGCTGCGGGTGGGCGCGTCGCAGCGCGCTCAGGATCGGTGGCAGCACCTCCACGCCAACGACCTCGCTCGCCGAGAGGCGCACGACGCCGTTCGCCCCCTCCCCTTGGCTTGCCGCCGCCCGCTCGAATGCCTGCGCGGTGTGTTGCATCGCCTGCGCATGGGGTCGTAACGATGCCGCCGCATCGGTGGGCAGCAAGCCGGTCTGCGAACGCGTGAAGAGCGTTTGCCCCAGCATCGCCTCCAGTGAGGCGATATGACGGCCGACCGTCGGCTGCGTAATGCCCAACGTACGCGCCGCGCCGGAGAGCGAGCCCTCGGTCAGCACAGCGAGAAACGTCCGGCAGAGATCCCAGTTCAGTGGCGTCATCATACAAAAATGTATAGCCGATAGATGGTTTTAGGTAATTTTAATTGAATTGCCTCGCGCGGAGAATGGCGTCACCGACAACATTCAAGGAGCGGCATCATGCACTACGGGTCCCAACACAAAATCTCTCGCGCGCTGGTTCTTGGGGCGACCGGTGGCATCGGCGGTGAAGTCGCGCGTCAGTTGCTCGCCGCCGGCTGGCATGTGCGCGCGTTGCGTCGCGGCGGTGCGCCGCGTGCCGCTGCATCGCCCGCCGGCATCGAGTGGCTCGACGGCGACGCCATGCAGACCGGCGACGTCCTCGCGGCGGCACGCGACTGCGAGGTGATCGTGCATGCCGTGAACCCGCCCGGCTATCGCCACTGGGACACGCAAGTGTTGCCGATGCTCGAGAACACGCTCGCGGCCGCCACGATGCATGGCGCCACTATCGTTCTGCCGGGCACGGTCTACAACTACGGCACCGAGACATTCCCGGTCCTGCTCGATGACGCCGCGCAGCGGCCGCGCACACGCAAGGGCCGCATCCGCGCGACGATGGAAGCCCGTCTGCGCGACGCGAGTCGGCACGGCGTGCAGACGATCATCGTTCGCGCCGGCGATTTTTTTGGTGCGCAATCACGCAATAGCTGGTTTGGACAAGGACTGGTGAAGCCGGGTCGGATCGCGCGCGTCGTCCAGGTGCCCAACGCACCCGGCGTGGGTCATCAATGGTCCTATTTGCCCGACGTCGGCCGCGCGATGGTCATGCTCATCGAGCGTCGTCATGCGCTCGACGCCTTCGCCACCTTCCACATGGCCGGGCATTGGGATGCCGACGGCACTCAGATGGCGGCCGCGATCACTCGCGTCATGGCGCGACACGGTGTCGACGTCAAACTCCGTCGATTCCCGTGGTGGCTCGTTTGGGCGGCATCGCCCTTCGTCACGACGCTTCGCGAGCTGCGTGAAATGCGCTATCTGTGGCTGCAGCCCGTGCGCATGGATAACACGCGACTCGTGGCGACGCTCGGGCACGAGCCTCATACGCCGCTGGACGTCGCGCTGAGCGCCACGCTCGAAGGGCTCGGATGCTTGCCAGGTGGCGGGCCTTCAGACAGCACGCCGGCGGCACATCCGACCCCCGGGGCGCGGTAGCGCGCGTCAATGTCACGCCACCGGCAACCGAATGACCGACGGGCAGTCCGAGTAAAGGCGAGCCACGTCGTCGGCGCGCAAGGTCAGCACGGCGCGCTGATTGACGTAGCCCTTGTCGGTGATCTCGCCTTGCTCGAGCGACGGCGGCGCCGCCAGGATCACCGCGCGGGCGGCACGCTGCGAACTGCCCGCGTCCTGTGCCAGTTGTGCGAGCGCACCTGCCACCCACGCCCGGACATCGTCGTGCAGCGCCATTGCCTTGCCCTCGTGCAGCGCGTCGTCCGATGACAGCTTGGCGCGCATTGCGGGGCTCGGGAAGATCAGTAATCCGATCTCATCACGGTCGTGCCCCGCGATCACCACATCCGACGCGTACGGTGCCAGCGCACTCACGGCACGCAAACGCAACGCACCGACCGACACCCATGTCCCGCTCGTCAGCTTGAAATCTTCAGAGACGCGACCGTCGAATATCACGCCCGCCCCGGGATCGTCCGGATCGCACAGGCGGCCCGCGTCTCCGGTCCGGTAGAACCCCTCCTCATCGAACGCGGCGGCCGTTGCCTCCGGATCGCCCGCATAGCGTTCGAACACCGACGGCCCGCGCACGCGCATCTCCAGCTTGTCTCCACTGGGCACGAACTTGAGTTCATTGCCCGGCACCGGTACGCCAATATTGCCTGCGCCCGTAATCGGAAAATGCACACTGGTGATCAATGGCGACGTCTCCGTCGCCCCCCACGCCGACGTGAAGAATGGCAATGTGTCGCAATGCTTCGACGCCAGTCGTTCGAACCGCTGCCATACCGCCGGAGGCAGGCTCGCCGCCGCGTAAAACAGCGCTTGAAGATGACCGAAGAAGCGCGCGGCGAACGCGTCGTCCGCTTCCAGAAACGGCGCGAGCGCCTCGAATCCCTTGGGCACATTGAAGTGCAGCGTGGGCGACACATCGCGAAGATTCTCGACGGAGCGCCCGATCAACTCCGGCACGGGGCGGCCGTCATCGACATAGAACGCGCCACCATTGCGCAGCACCATATGGAAGTTGTGATTCGCCCCGAACGTATGACTCCAAGGCAGCCAATCGACCACCACCGGTGCCGCCTCGTCGATGAAATGCCAGCATTGCGCGATCATCTGCTGATTCGCGGCGAGCATTCGATGCGTGTTGACGACGATCTTCGGTTTTCCTGTGGAGCCGGAGGTCAGCAGCAATTTGGCGGTGTCTTCCGGAAGCACCTTGGCAAACGCCGCCGCCACAGCGGGCGATGCCGCCGTGGCGGCGAGCGTCTCGAAGGACAGCCAGTCTGCCCGCTGGCAGTCGGTCGCGACGATCGGGCATCGGATAGGCGCCCCCGCCAGCGCGCGCGCATAGGCGTCGCCATCTTCCACGTAGACGAGCGCCGGGTCGAGACGCGCCAGGATGCCATGCAGCTTGCCCATGTCCTTCGCCACGCGCGAATAGGCCGACGACACGATGGCCGTCTGACGACCCACCATCATCGCGCCGAGTACCAGCAGTGCGTGGTTGACGCTATTGTCGGACAGGATCACAACCGGTCGATCTCGAGGCACGTCGAGGTCGAGCAACGCCTGCCCGACGCCGCGCGCCATGGTCAGTGCGTCGCGATACTTCACCTGGCGCCAGCGGTCGCCCGCCCCGGGCGCATGCCGCTGCGCGAGGAACACCGCATCGGGGGTGCGTGCGGCCCATTGCACGAGCCAGTCGGCCGGGCTGCGCGCGAATTCGCCCAGCGGCGTCCGTGAACGAATCACGAAGCTGCCGTCGGCACGCGTCTCGCGCTCGATATCGGGCCGGGCCAATCGGCGCGCACCGGCCACGGCCGCGCTCAATTGATCGTCCACTTGCCGCCTTTCACCGTAACGAGCACGCGACCATCTTCGCCATACGCCGAATGGTCCTGTGCATTGACGTTGATCATCCCGTGGGTTGCCGCCAAACCACGGGTCTGCTCAATGGCCGCGACCAAGGCGTCCCGAAACGCCTGCGTGCCCGGTTGCGCCTGCCTGGTCGCCACGGCCACCGCTCGGTCGAGCACCAGATAAGCATCGTAGGCATAGCCGGCAAACAGATTGCGCGAACCCGCCCCGTATTGCGCCTCGTAACGCTTGACGAAGTCCACGGCCACGGCACGCCCGGGGTGGTCCGCGCGCAGTTGCTCGGCCACGAGAATGTTGCCTACCGGCAGAATCACGCCCTCGGCAGACTTGCCCCCGACACGCAGAAAGTCGTTGTTGGCCACGCCGTGCGTCTGGTAGATACGCCCCTTGTAGCCGCGCTCGCGCAACGTGTTCATCGGCAAGGCCCCCGGCGTGCCGCTGGCCGCGACGAGCACGGCGTCGACGTTGGCCGACATCAACTTGAGGGCCTGTGCGGTCACCGACTGGTCGTTGCGAGCGTAGCGCTCGACCGGCGCGACCTGAATCTGCCGTGCAACCGCGCGTGCCTGAATGTCCTTGAGCCACGCCTCTCCGTAAGAATCGGAAAAGCCGATGAAGCCGAGCGTCTTCACGTGATGCGCTTTCATGTCGTCGAGCACCGCATCCGCCATGACGGCGACCGACTGCGGCAGCGAGAAGACGTAGCGCATCTGCGTCGCACTCGGCACGAACGGGCAGAGCCCCAACTGCGGTGTGCGCGTATCGGCCGCGACCGCCGCCACCGCCAGACATGCCGGCGTCGTCGATGAGCCGATGATGGCGTCGACCTTGTCCTCCGTCGCCATGCGGCGCGCGTTCTTGGTTGCCGTGGTCGGGTCGGTCGCGTCGTCGAGCACGATATATCGCGCGGGCACGCCTCCGAGCGTGGGCGGGAGCATGCCGATGGCCTGCTTCTCCGGAATGCCAAGCGATGCGCCAGGCCCCGTGGACGAAAGCGTCACACCGATAGTGACGCCGGGCGGTTGTGCGCCCGCGGGCGGCGCGACGCACAGCGCCGCCGCACAGAAGGCCATTGCGCCAAGCGCGGCGCGCGAGAATGCAAAACGGTGAGTGAACCTCTTTGCCGCCATGTGACATGTCTCCTTGTCTTTTTGTATTTGGGGCCATGCCCCATGCCGCGCCGGCGCCGGAATCAACGCACCGCGAACTCCGGCAGCACTTCGCGATTGCGAGGTAGGCCCATGATGTCGCGGGCTTCGGCCGGTGTCGCCGGCTCGTAACCCATCTCGCGCACGAGCCGCACCACGCGCTCGGTCAGTTGCTGGTTCGTTGCCGGCACCCCCTGTTCGTAATACAGGTTGTCTTCCAGACCGACGCGGACGTGCCCGCCCAGCAGCAGCGAATTCATGGCCGACGGCAGTTGCGCGGGACCAATGCCGCTCACGCAGAAAATGCTTCCCTTGGGCAGCAGATCAACCATCGACTGCAAGACGCGCGGCGTGTATGGCATGGCATTCTGAAATCCCCGGTGCACACCGAGCACCAGATTGACAAAGAACGGTTCGTCGTCGAAGCCCGCAGCAGTGAGGGTAGCGAGGTCCTGCACGATGTGCGTCGGGCTGAAAACCTCCCATTCGGGCTTGATACCGCGCTTCTTCATCTCGATGGCGAGATGTTTCGAACGCTCCGGCGACGTATGCATGAGCAGTTCCCGGCCACCGAAGCTCGCGATGATCGTGGTGGCGTCGAGCGTGCACATCTCGGCACCGGCATCCATGCCCTTCAACCGCTCTTCCCAGAGAATTTCCCAGTAGCCATTGTCGGCCTGGCGGATCATGTCGCCGTGCACACCGCCGCCCGTCGAGTTGTTGATCACGATGTCGCATTTGTCGCGAATGCGGCGGTTGATGTCGCGGTAGATGGCCGGGTTGCACGTGGCGCCATCGTCGCCGGGACGGCGCGCATGGATCGCCACGACGCTCGCGCCCGCGTTGTAGCAGTCGTAGACGTCGCGCGCGATCTCGTCGGGCTGCGTGGGCAGGTGGGGGTTCTGCGATTTGTACGCCATGCCGCCCGTCGGCGCGATGGTCACGATGACTTTCGGTTTGCTCATGCCAATGTCCTTGCGTCCCGGAATGCGGGGCGTCGAATGGATAGATCGTTGAATTTGGGGCGCGGGCGGTGTGTCCGAGGATGCCCGCGCCCGCGTCGACTAAGCCTTGCCCGCGAGAATGCCGAGAATGACCGCATCGCGCTGTGCTTCGAGTTGCGCATTGCCGCGGCCGGCCAGTTCGGCGTCGACGCCAGCGGCGATGCGCGCCTTGAGGTCGTCCGTCAACACTGGCTCGCCGAGATCCGCCCACCACGATTCGATCGGCGGGCCGAGATGCTCGAGCATATGGGCGATACCGCCCGCACCGCCCGACAACTGCAGGTTAACGAACGGACCGAAGGCCGCCCAGCGCAAGCCCGGACCGTAGGCGATCGCGTCATCGATGTCGGCCACCGAAGCCACGCCGGTGTCGACCAGATGTATCGCCTCCCGCCAAAGCGCCGCCTGCAGCCGATTCGCGATGTGCCCCTTAACCTCCTTCTTCACATGGATCGCACGTTTGCCGATGGCGCGGTAGAACTGCATGGCGGTCTCGATGGCCGCCTGCGACGTCCGCTCGCCGCCAATGACTTCGACCAGCGGAATCAGATGCGGCGGATTGAACGGATGCCCCAGCACCACGCGCTCAGGATGCGTGCAGACCGACTGCACACGGCTCATCAGTAGTCCAGAAGAACTCGATGCGATGACGACGGACGATGGCAAGGCAGCGTCCATCTTGCGAAAAAGATCTTGCTTGAGGTCCTCGCGCTCGGGACCGCTCTCCTGCACGAAGTCGGCGCCGGCGAGCGCGGCGTCGAGCGTGTCGTGGAACGTCAGCGCGTCGCGCGAGGCACCCGCCGTGAGGCCGATCCGGATCAGCGTGGGCCAATGCGCATCGATTGCCTCACGCAAGCGCTCGCGCGCGCCCGGCGCCGGATCCCAGGCACTCACGCGCAGACCGCGCGCCAGGAAGTAAGCCGCCCAACTGGCACCGATGACACCCGTGCCGATGACGGCGATCTGTTCGATGTTGTCGTATTTCACATTCGTCTCCATAGGGAGGGGGGGTGGAACGACTAACGTGCCACCCGGCCCAAAAAGCGTTCCATGCGTTCGCGTGCGTCCGGCGTCGCGAGCATCAACGCGCTCGTGACCGACTCGGTAAACAACCCGTCGGCCATGGACATATCGTGAATGCGCGAGAGCGCGTGAATCGTCGCCCAGTTCGACAGTGGGCTATTGGCCGCCGTCTCGTGGGCCAGTTGCGTCGCGAGCGCCAGTCCCTCGCCCGCTTCCGTCAAATAATGGCCCAGGCCCAGGCGTTCACCGTCGACGGCATCGTAACGGCGGCCCGTGAGCATCATTTCCGTCATGCGGTCCGGCCCGAGAACGCGCGCCACACGTACCGACGCGCCGCCGCCCACGAAGAGGCCGCGCTTGCCTTCGGGCAACTGAAAGAATGCGCTTCGCTCGATGACGCGCACATGCGCGGCAAGCGCAAGTTCCAGCCCCCCGCCGATCACCGCGCCGTGAAGCACCGCCACCACGGGGCGACCGCTGAATTGGATCTCGTGGAACACCTTGTGCCAGCGTTGCGAAACCCGCAGCACGTCGATGGGGTCCCGCGCACGGTTCTCCGACAGATCCAGCCCGGCGCAGAAGTGCTCTCCCGCGCCGTTCAGCACAACGGCGCGTACGCTGTCGTTGAAATCGCGAAATGCGGCGTCGAGCGAGTCGATGGCAGCATCGTTGAGCGCATTGCGCTTGTCTGCGCGATCCAGTGTCACGAAAGCGATGCCGTCGTCGACGCGCACGCGCAAGTGGGGATAAGTCATTGTCTGCAGTCGCTCCAAAAGATGAAAAGTATCTTATAAGATATTTTCCGCTTTGCGCGGATGGTGCAATGCAGTTCAGGGTTAACAGGGATAAATACGTTTTCAGGCAATTTAATGCACGCCATGCGGACATTCTGGCGACGAGTCCGGATAACGTAGGACACACGGCGGGTATCTCATAGTATATTTATGCGCAAGCCTTGCATTCCCTGTCTGCCCGATGCCGAAACCGCCCGCCGACCACCCCACCCTAGATCCGGCCGATGACGCCGAGGCAGGGGCATCGTCGCCTTTGGCGTCGTTGGCTCGGCAGGTACGCACGTTGCGCGCGCAGCGGGGCATGACGCGCAAGCAGCTCGCCATGCAATCGGGGGTGTCCCTCCCCTATCTCGCTCGCGTGGAAGCCGGCACCGGCAACGTCTCGCTGGCCGTTCTGCACAAGCTTGCCGATGCGCTGAACGTGCGCGTGGAGGCGCTCGTGGCCGAGCGCACCGCTTACGATGGCGATCTGCTCATCCTCGTCGAGTATCTCCGTCAGCAACCGCTGGAAACGCTCGCACGCCTGCGTCGGCAGATTGTCGTGCCGGGCGCGGCAGACGCGCGCCGCACGGGGCAGCGCATTGCCCTCATCGGCTTGCGCGGCGCGGGCAAGTCAACGCTTGGCCCGGCGTTGGCACAGGCCATCGGCGCGCCCTTCATCGAGCTGGGCAAGGAGGTCGAGCGCGAGGCGGGCATCGCCATCGGTGAAGTCATCACGCTTTACGGACAGACAGCGATGCGGCGCATCGAACGGCAGTGCATCGAGCGGATCATTGCGGAGCACGACCATGTCGTGCTCGCCACCGGCGGCGGGATTGTCTCGGAAGCGCCCACCTACGAGCGCGTGCTCCGCGCATTTCGCACGGTGTGGCTGCGCGCCCGCCCAGAAATTCACTTCCAGCGCGTGATGCAGCAAAACGACGCGCGCATTGCCACCGAAGCGCTTCGCAACGAGGCGCTCGATCACATCCATCGCATGCTCGATGCGCGTGAGTCGCTCTACCGGCTAGCCGACGTTACGCTCGATACGTCGGACATCACGCCCGACGCCGCACTCTCGGCGCTCACGCGCGATCTGTCGCCTGCCCGCGCCGCGTGAGCGGTCCCCCAACGGGTGAAAGACGCATTTGCATGTCGCGCGCTTGAGCTGTCACAGACGCCGTACTATAGTGGCCGACGCCATGCATCGCTCGCGCTGTCGTGACGCGCTCGATCAGCGGCACGTCGGCGCCGCACGCCAACTCAAGGATTTCGCTCACTATGGACACCACCGTCGTCGAAAGCTGGAAGGATTTCATGGAACTGTCCTCCCGCTTCGAAGGCTGGGCCTTTCGCGGGCAGCAGGACGCACGCTGGCATCTGCAAAGCTCGCTCTCGCGGTACCTGCACGCCTATGTGGCGGACAAGGAACAGTGGCGCAGCCGTGAGGCACGCGCCATCCGCATCTTCCGGCGCAAGGCGCACAACCATGTGCCCTGGCCCGACTTGCTGCACGACGATCTTCGCTGCCTTGGGCTGATGCAGCACCATGGTGCCCCGACCCGTTTGCTCGACTTCACGAAATCGCCCTTTGTCGCCGCGTTCTTTGCACTGGAGCGCGCCACGAGCGATTCGGCCATTTTCGCGCTCAACACCCCCGCACTGTACGACGACCGTGCTCGCCCGCGTCATGCACCGTGGCTCACCCGCGATACGATCGATCCGCGCGTCAAGGGGAACATGGAGAAGTACTTCCTCGGCAATGACAACGAGGTGGTCTGGTTCGGCGAGCCGGAAGAAATGGACGGTCGACTGATCGCACAATCCGGCACATTCGTGGTACCCGGCGTGATCGACCGGCCGATGCACCGCATTCTCGACGGCTATGAGAGCGACGAACCGCTGCTGCGCAAGATCGTGCTGCCGTTGGCGCTACGCGCGGACGCAATGAAATGGCTTTATCGGATGAACGTCACGAACGCATCGCTGTTTCCGGATCTCGACGGCCTCGCCCGCTCGATTGCCATCGAAATCGAAATGATCTGGCCAACGCAGACGCTGGGATGAATGCCCCGGCGTGCGGGTCAGTCAGGCGTCAGATCAACTGCTGCAAGAAACTGGCCCCACCGGATTTGCGCGCGGACTTGTTGGCATACATACGCTGATCGGCCACGCGGATGAGTTCGCTCATCGATTCGCCGTCGTCGGGGAACACCGCCACCCCAACGCTTACGCGCACGCTCAAGCTGGCATCATTGACGGAGATGACCTGCTCGATCTCGGCGCGCAGACGCGTGACTGCGACGTCGATTCGCTCGACGACCTCCGCATCCTGGACAATGGCGACGAACTCGTCTCCCGAGTGACGCGCCACGAAGCCGCTTCCCGTAACCCCGGCCTTCATACGCTGACCAATCTCCTTGAGCAACAAGTCGCCGACCGCGTGCCCCAGGCTGTCGTTGACCCCCTTGAACCCGTCGATATCGGCGAACAGGAGCGCCAGCTTCCCGTTGGTGCGCTGTGCGCGGCGCACGGCCTCGCTCGCGAATTCGCCAAACGTGCGGCGGTTCGGCAGTCCGGTCAGCTCATCGAATCGCGCCGCTTTGTAGAGGTCGTCGATCAGTTGCTTTCGCTCGATGGCCAACGCGGTCTGGTCGCAGACGAACGCCAGCAGCCGCTGCGCAGCCTCCGCCCGCAGCGCGCTGGCCGGGCCGTAGAGCATGAGTGTGCCCACGGCACGGCGCGCCGTGTGCATCGGCAAAATCACCAACGCCTGTGCGCCGGGCCTAGCGAGCGCGTCTGGCGCGAACGGTTCGGTACATAGGTGGGGGATCGATTGCCCCGCGCCGTCGATAGGGGCCGCTTCGATCAGGTGCCACAGCGATTGTTGCGCTTGCGCAGCCTGCGCCGAGAGGCCCCGCGCCTGCGGCCAGTCGAGCAAGGGGATGTCGGCGCTGTCGCGATACTGATACGCCTTCTCCCACGTCATCAGTGCCGCGTCACAGGTCGCCACGACAATGGCTTCGATCGGAAACAGTGTGGCCAGCGTGTCGTGGACGGCCTTGCACAGGGAGCGAATATCGGCGGCGTCGTGGGCTGCTTCGGATATCGAGTACGTGGCGCGCTGCAGCGCTTCGGCCTGCTTCTTGGCCGACACGTCGCGCGCCACGCCAATGCGCAGTTCGTGGTCTTCGGACCAGCGGGCGGACCACATGATGTGGACGTAATGACCGTCCTTGTGTATATACCGATTTTCGAACCCGATCCGGGGAAGTCCCGCCATCACGAACTTCGATTCTTCAATCGTGCGCTCGCGATCTTCCTTCACGACGAAATCGATCATCGAGCGCCCCAGCAATTCTTCCGGGGTATACCCGAGAATGCGCTCGCAGGCCGGACTCACATAGACGAGAGCGCCAGCCTTGTCGACAAGAAACACAGCGTCGAGCAGCAACGCCATACAGCTTGCCAAGACGTCTTTTGTTACAAATTCCATGTATCTCGAACGGACACGAAGGCTCCGCGCAGTATAAGGCAATCTCAATATGTGAATATTTCGTCACCTTGACGACGCAAAACTTGCGATCGCTTCCCCGCCGCACTACGATCCCGCGCTCCTCAAAAAATCAGTTGCTTCAGCCACCCCGGCGCTGCGATATTTGCCGCGCATTGCGCCCGCACGTTCCGGCACGCGGTCTCGTATTCACTTCGCAGCAGCTTGATTCTCGCCGCAACGAGACGCCGGAATGCCAACTCGCGCTCGCTGAATCCCACCCGGTCCTCATATCGGGTACCGTCGGGCAAGGGGCCTCGAATTTCGTAATACGTCACCCCGTCACGCGAATACTTCACGACTTTGGCTGCCATCTTGTCTCAATACTTTTCAGTTTTCCCCGCCCCAGTGTGCCCATTATTGTTTTGCGTTTCCGGGGTGTGAGTGCGATTGTCACTTGACGGATTCAAATTGGCAACCGGGAACGTGCGCCCGTGGCGGTCGCACCACGGGGCGGTCACCGCAATCCGGCGTTAACCGAACGTCGATTATCGATTGAATGGATTAAACGAAGAATTAAAAGGCGTTTTAAATCGCGCCGCGCAGATGCCGGCGTGATCGACATCGACATGACCCTCGCGCATTGCGGCGCCATCGCGGATCGATGCACTTGACGCCACTTGCGTACAGCGGATAGAGTCTGCCCATGACGAATTTCCGAATCCCCTGCTCGCCGCGGTTGCGCGTTGTCCCGATGGGACAGCGGGGTGCGTTCGTCAAAAGCAAAAAACAGTCGCTCAACTGACCGGGGCGTGCTGTTCCGTCAGTTGAGCGACGGAACAGCCACGTGGACCCGGCAGTCCTCACCTCGCGCCGCCCTGCCTCACCCGGCGCGCCTGCCTCGAAGTTTCCCACGCGCCTGCCATTGCCCGTCGTCCTGCTGAACGGTTTTCTTACCGGTCAACGTACGTTCGTTTCGCACGTAACGTCCAGGGAGACACTTATGCAAGCCGCACAGTCCCAACCCCAATCGCTAGCTTCCTCGCGCGCCCCGCTCTTTCGCGGCATTTGGGTGCCGCTCGTCACGCCTTTCGCCAGAGATGGCGCCGACACGCCGGTCGATCACGCGGCATTACGTCGACTGGTCGCGCACTATCGTCGCTCGGGCATCGCCGGCCTTGTCGTGTGTGGTACGACGGGTGAAGCGGCAGCCCTTGACGACGCCGAACAGCTTGCCGTGCTCGACACCGTGCTGACCGAGGTCGGCGACCTGCCGGTGATCGCCGGGCTCGCCGGCAATCACCTGGGTCACGCGCTGGCGCGCCTGGACGCCTTTAACGCCCTGCCCCTGGCGGGCGTGCTAACGCCGGCGCCGTATTACATCCGGCCCGCACAGGCCGGGCTCGTCCACTGGTTTCGGACGCTGGCGGATCGTTCGCGTGCGCCGGTGGTGCTGTACGACATTCCGTATCGCACGGGTACCCCCCTGACGCTGGAGACACTGCTCACGCTTGCGGGTCACGACAACATTCGCGGCATCAAGGATTGCGCGGGCAACGCGCACACCACGCAGGCACTCATCGCCGACGCGCGCCTATCGGTGCTGGCAGGTGAGGACGCTCAATTGCTGTCCACGCTCGCGATGGGCGGCCATGGCGCGATCATTGCGACGTCGCACTGCCGGCCGGCGCATTTCGTGGCCTTGTATCGCGCGGTGCAAGCGCAGCAGCTCGATGTCGCGCGCGTGCTGTTCCATGCGCTCATGCCGATGATGCAGCTCATGTTTGCCGAGGCGAATCCCGGCCCCTTGAAGGCCTGGCTTGCACATGAGGGCCTAATGGCCGATGTACTGCGCGCGCCGATGACGAGCGCGTCACCTGCCCTGACACAGCAGTTGGTCGCGGCCGTTGCCGCCATCGACGCCGCGTTGGGCGCGAAGGCGGTCAATGCCGCCTGAGGCGAGATAGAAGACGAGGGGTGTGGAACAGTGGGCGTCAGGCCGCCGCGCGCTGTCGTCCTTGCGCCGTCGTGCCGCGCTCGCCGCGGGACGACAAAGCGCCGGTCAACGCCAATGCCGGCACACGCGGCGTAATGCCCAGGCGCGCGCTGCCGTCGCTTTCCACGCGGAACTTCGCGGTCTCGTTGACCAGGTCGGCGGCCTGCTGACGCAGGTGGTCCGCCGCAGCCGCCGCCTGTTCCACGAGGGCGGCGTTCTGCTGCGTGACCTGATCCATCTGCGTGACAGCCTGCCCCACCTGCTCGATGCCGCGCGCCTGGTCGTCGCTCGCGGCGGCGATCTCGGCGATCAGCTCGCTCACGCGTCGCACCGACACGACGATCTGGTCCATGGTACGACCCGCGACTTCCACGCGCGACGTGCCGTCTTCGACCTGCTGCACCGATGCCGCGATCAATTCGCGAATGTCCTTGGCCGTGCCTGCGGAGCGCTGGGCGAGCGTGCGCACCTCGCCGGCCACCACGGCAAAGCCGCGTCCCTGTTCGCCGGCGCGTGCCGCTTCCACGGCCGCATTGAGCGCGAGAATATTGGTCTGGAAAGCAATACCTTCGATGGCCTTGATCATGTCGCTCATGCGCGCCGACGCGCTGGCCATTGCCTGCATCGTCTCGACGACGGCACGCACGCTCTGCGCCCCGGCATCCGCCACCCCGGTCGCTTCGTGCGACAGGCGCCGCGCCTCCATCGCATGTTCGACGTTCTGACGCACGGTCGATGTCAACTCTTCCATCGACGCTGCCGTCTCTTCTAGCGAGGCCGCTTGCTCTTCGGTGCGTTGCGACAGGTCGGTGTTGCCCTGCGCAATTTCGCGTGCCGCGTTGTCAATCGCCCCCGACGCACCCTGAATATTGCGCACTAGATGGCCCAGTTGTTCGACGGCTGTGTCGAGCGCACTCGCCATCTGGCCGATTTCGTCAGCACGCTCGGCATTGACACGATGCGTCAGGTCGCCACGCGCGAGCGCCGAGGCCCCCGCCACCGCCGCGCGCACCGGGCGCGTGACCGAGCGCGTAATCGCCACCGCCGACACCACGGAGAGCACGACCGACGCCAGCATTGTGGCGAGCAGCCACAGGCGTGCGGATCCATACGCGGCGGTCGCATCGGCGGCTTCCTTCGCGCTGACCACCTTACCGACCTCCATCAGACCGTCGAGGGGGGCGAAATACGCCACCTGCGCCTTCTGCAGCGGCCCCATCAGTTCGGTCTTGGCTTGCGCAAAGTTGCCGCTGCGAACCAGCGCCACGACCGCGTCGAGCTGCTTTCCATAGTCCGCGTTCGTGTCGGCCAGCGTGCGGTAGAGCGCCTTGCCCTTGTCGGTATAAAAGATCGTCGCCATGCCCGCGATGCTCTTGTTGTTGGTCTGGCGCATCTCGTCGATCTTGGCCAGACGGGCATCGAGTTGCGTGTTGTCTTCGGACATCACGATATCGCGCAGGAGTACGGCAACGTGCGCCGCGCGATCCTTCAGGCCATGAAATTCAAGAATCTTGTTGTTCAGGTCGGAGACGATGAGCTGGGTATTCGTATCCATCGTCGCCATTTTCGTCACGGCCACCACCGCCACGACCAACAGCATGAATACATTGACGGAAAAGGCGGCGGCGAGCCGTTTGCTGATACTCAGGTTCTTGAACATTGCCTTGCGCGCGTTAAGCGATTCGTCCTGCGGTGTAGTCGTGACTTCAGCCTGCCGCCGGCAAGCCTGGCAGGCCGGTGCCTCTCTCTGTACCTCTGTGGAGGTATAACGAGTGCATTCGACGAAACTTGAGCCTCTGCGCGACGAATTCGCCGAATCGTCCGTCTGTGCCGCTCAAACAGGCGACCATCGGGGGATGTCCGCACCAAAACGGCGCAAACGACGCCTGTCAGCCTGGCAACTGATAGGGTCCGCCACGGGCCAGGGCGCGTTGATACGCATCACGCGCATGAATGCGCTGCAGAAAATCGGCGATCGCGGGCCAGCGCCCCTGCGCGTTGCCGCGCGCGCTCGCGGCTTCGAGCGGGAAACTCATCTGGATGTCCGCTGCGCTGAAGCGATCGCCGACGAACCAACCGGTCTTCGTGAGCGCGTCGTTCACGTAGTCGAAGTGCAGGCGCAGTTGCGGATCGACAAAGCTCGACTGCAGCGTGTCGCTGATCTTGCGGGCAATCGGACGAGCGAAGAACGGCATGGGCGCGCTCGCGATCCGCAGGGCGACGAGCTTGAGCAGCAAAGGCGGCATGGCCGACCCCTCAGCGTAGTGCAACCAGTAGGTCCAACGCAGCCGCTCAGGTGTGCCTCGCGGCGGGGCGAGTCGCCCGAGTTCGTCGCGATCGGCGAGATACTCGATGATGGCGCCCGACTCGGCGAGCGTCAGTTCACCGTCGGTCACAACCGGCGACTTGCCGAGCGGATGCACCTCGCGCAGTGCCGGCGGAGCGAGCATGGTCTTCGGGTCGCGCGTATATCGACGCAGGTCGTAGGGAATGCCCAGCTCTTCGAGCATCCACAGCACGCGCTGCGAGCGCGAGTTGTTCAAATGGTGAACCGTCAGCATAGGGTCTGGCTCCGGCGGGACGTCCGCTCGCCATTGTCGCCGCAACGCCGGGTTTAAGGGTAATCTTGTCCATCGGCCGATCCGGAATCGACTCTGCGCCCTCTCCCTCTCTTTCATCCCTCATGGACCGAATCGATGCCATGAAAGTCTTCGTCGCGATCGTCGACGAAGGAAGCCTCGCCGGTGCAGCCCGGCGCCTGGGGCGCTCTGCCGCGGCGGTAAGTCGCGCCATCGGCTACCTCGAGGCGCATACCGGCACGGCGCTGCTCCATCGCACGACGCGCTCGGTCAAGCTGAGCGTTGCAGGCGAGCGCTATGCCACCGCATGTCGGCGCATCCTGCTCGATCTGGACGAAGCCGATGTGATCGCCGCCGGGGAACGCTCGGCCCCACGCGGCCTGCTCACCGTCTCCGCGCCGCTGGCCGCCGGTGAAACGTTCATGCGCGAGATCGTGGACGCCTTCATCGAACGCTATCCGGAAGTCGTCGTCCGCCTGCAGTTGAGCGACCTGCCCGTGAGCCTGATCGACGAGGGCATCGACGTCGCGATGCGCGTCGCCCACCTGCCCGACTCCTCGCTCGTGGCCACACACGTGGGCGAAGTTCGAAGAATCATTGCCGCCTCGCCCGCTTATCTGGCGACCCACGATCCTATCGGGTCCCCCGCGGATCTGTCGAAGCAGCAAATCGTGTCCATGACGTACTTCGGCATCGACTCGTGGCGCTTCCCCGCCACAGGACGCGGTTCAGTACCGCAGATCGTACAGTTCACCCCGCGGCTGGTCGTCAATTCGATCCGGGCCGCGATTGCCTCGGTCGTCGCAGGACACGGCGTGGCGCGAATGTTGACGTATCACATCGTCGACGAAATGGCGCACGGCACGCTGCGCATCGTCTTGCAAGACTACGAACACCCGCCCATGCCGGTTCACGTCATCACACCGCAAGGACGGTTGGCCGTGCCCAAGGTGCGCGCCTTCGTCGACTTCGCGGTACCGCGTCTGCGCAAGCATTTCGCACGCGTACACAAGTTGGCGAGCCAGGCATAAGGAATGGGCAGTGCCGATGAAGCGGCGTCCTGCCGCCGCGACATTGTTACGCCGTGCGGAAGAATGACTTCCGAGACATAGCCGTTCCCCTGCGCGCGGCCACCTCCTAGACTGAGGCCATTGCCGTCAAACCTCGCACCGACCCACGCCGGGGCGAAGCCGGTGCTTCCGGAGTCCTCATGTCCCACGCCGCCCTTGGCCGCCCCACAACCGCCGCGTTCAACGCCTGGCGCGCCACGCTGTCGGCCGCCTGCGCCAGTCTTGTCGGCATCGGCTTTGCCCGCTTCGCCTACACGGCGCTTCTGCCCGCGATCATCGGTGCGCACTGGTTCGCACCCGCGACTGCTGCCTATCTTGGCGCGGCCAATCTCGGCGGCTACCTGGCCGGCGCCTTGGGGGCACGCGTGCTTGCCCGGCATGTGTCGAGCGTGAGACTCGTGCGCACGATGATGCTGGTCGCCGTCTTCGCTTTCTTCGCCTGCGCCTGGCCCATCTCGTTCGTCTGGTTTTTCGGATGGCGCTTCGCCTCGGGGTTTGCGGGCGGCGTATTGATGGTCACGGCAGCACCGTCGGTGCTGGCGCACGTGCCCCCCTCGCGGCGCGGCATCGTGAGCGGCGCAATCTTCGCCGGCCTCGGGCTGGGCATCGCAGCGTCGGGCACGCTCGTGCCGCTCCTGTTGCGCCACGGGCTTGCCCACGCGTGGAGCGGTCTCGGCGTGCTTTCGCTCGTGCTCACGGCAGTGGCGTGGCGTGGTTGGCCCGACGGCACGCCGACGGCCACGGCCGCCAGCACCCCCGCTCCCATCAGGCGCCCACACGTCAGTCCGGTGGCGCTGCGCTCGCTCTATATCGAGTACGCACTAAACGCCGTCGCACTGGTGCCGCACATGATTTTTCTCGTCGACTATGTCGCCCGAGGGCTGGGCAAGGGACTCGACGCCGGCGCGAACTATTGGGTGCTGTACGGACTGGGGGCGATCGTCGGTCCGCTTTTCGCCGGGCACCTCGCCGACCGGATCGGCTTTGCAAGGGCCTTGCGTGTCGCTTACGTCGCCCAGTTCTGTGCGGTGCTGCTGCCGGTGCTCGGCCTCGGCCTGCCCGCTCTGATGGTGTCCAGCGTGGTCATGGGCGCCTTCACCCCGGGCATCGTGCCGCTGGTGCTCGGACGCGTGAACGAACTACTCGCCCATCATCCTGCCGGACAAAAAGCCGCGTGGAGCACCGCCACGACCAGTTTCGCGACGTTGCAGGCAGGTGCCGCCTACGGACTATCGTTTGTGTTCGCCGCGACGTCGGGCAACTATTCGCTGCTGTTCATGGTGGGCGGTGTCGCGATGGCGATCGGGCTGCTCGTCAACGTGGCCTCCGCTCGCCTGGCGCTCCACTTCCCAGGCGACACACCGAACGCACGCCGGAAGTAGCGAGTGAAGTGGGACAGATCGTTGAAGCCTTGCGCGACGGCAACGTCGGTCGCCGGCGCGCCGGCGCGCAACGCGGGCAAGGCACGCACCAGACGCAACTGATTGCGCCAGGCATGCGGCGCCAGGCCCGTCTCGCGCGAGAACAGTCGCGCGGCGTGAAACGGCGACAGGTCGACCGCCTCGGCCAGAGCCGTCAGCGACAATGGCTCGGTGAGATCGGCCGAGAGCCGCGCCTTCATGGTCTCGACCCGCACCGCATCGCGATATGCCGGCGTATCCGGCACCCGCGCCCGCGCATGGCGCGCCAGCATGAACGACACGGCCTCGATCAGTACACTTTCCGCCAGCAACGGGTCGGCGCCAGCCTGAAGTAGACGATGCGCCGCCGTCAGTCGATGCATCGCCTGCGGGTCGCGGATGACCTGCTCGCCAAACCAGGGATGCGCGTCGCCCGGCATCGTCAGCCCCGCCAACGGACGCGTCACCTGACGCTGTACGCCTTGCACGAAGCCGACCGGCAGGTAAAACACGCGATAGCGCCACCCGAAATCGGTTTCGCGCGCGCCGGTATGCACTTCGCCTGGGTGAATGACGGCCACGGATCCGGCGTCCGCCACATGCTCGCCGCCCCGGTAGGCATAGCGCTCGGCCCCTTCCACGATGCAGGCGAACGTATATGCATCGTGCCAATGCGGTGCGAAGGTGTGGTCGTTGTACTCAGCGGTGACCATATCGCCACCGGGGACCAGCGACGAGCGCCAGTAGTGAGGGGCGTTGCGAAACGGCTGAATCGGCGGGGACAGTAGATTCATGTGCACTACTTTACACCCGGCGTCAGGCAGTTTGCCGGGCGCGCACCTTGCCTGCTTGAGTCCTCGGTGCACGGCGATCCTGCCCTATCCCGTCCATCATCGCGTCGCCACCACGAACAGGCGTGGAAACGGCAGCAATACCGTACCGTCGGCCAGCGCCGGATACGCGTTGGCAATCGCGTCGGTATAGCGCGCCAGAAACGCCTCTCGCGATGCGTTGTCGAGCTTCGCGAGGAACGGCCGCAACGCGCTGCCCTTGAACCACTCCACGACGGCCGGTGCCCCGCCCGCGAGCGGGTGGTAGTACGTGGTGCGCCAGATGTCGACGCGCGAACACAGCGCGCGCAGCAGCGGGTAGTAGAACGTCGCGCCATGGCGTGCCGTGCGCTCCACCCCTTTGAGCGTTGCGGCCCAACGCGGATCGGCCGCCACTTCCCGCATCAGCCGGTGCGCGGGCTCGTCGAGATTGTCGGGCGTCTGCACGGCCAGCGAACCGCCGGGCGCAAGACAATCGACCAGACGCGGATACAGCGTCTCGTGATCCGGCAACCATTGCAACACCGCGTTGGCGAGAATCACGTCGAACGGGCCATCGGCCCAGGTCGCGATATCGGCCACGTCAAAGCGGCATTGCGGCAGTCGCGCACGCGCCGCATCGACCATGTCCTGCGAACTATCGAGCCCGAGCACGTCAGCGTGAGGGTAACGAGCGGCGAGCACTTCGGTGGAGTTGCCGGGGCCGCAGCCGATATCGACCACGCGAGCCACTCCACGACCCGCAAGCGGCGGAATGGCGGCGACGAGATCGCGCACGGGACGCGTGCGCTCGTCTTCGAACTTGACGTATTGTTCGGCCTGCCACGCAGGATTCACCGGGGCATTCGACATGACGCTCTCCATGGGGGATGGGGCAAGCGCCTTACGATATCAGGTCGCCGCCTGCAATGCCTCGACAAACACACGCAGGTGCGACGGCTCGGCATCGGTGATCGCCCAATACGTCATGCCGCCGCGCCGCCAGCGCGCAATGGCATAGCCATCGGACCCCGTGATCGTCGGCGCCGCCGCACCCATGTCACGCGCCGGAAACACGTAGACATCGATCGGATGCTTGTCCGTACGGTAGACGAGCACGGCCACCGTGCGTCCACCCACGTAGTCGACGCGTCCGCCTTCCAGCGGGAACCCCTTGGCCGACAGATCGGTGACGGGCGGCGCGTAATCGATGCGTCCGTTGAACCACGGCTTGACGGTGTGCTGATCGGTCGAGACCACGTCGATCGGATGTTGCGACAGCAACGCACGCACATGGCTCGCCACGATCTCCTGCGGTTGCAGGCCCATGACAGCCGGTTCCTCAATCCCCTGCGGCGTCGCGGGCGGACGCGCCACCAGCAACGCCATCGCGACCGCGAGTCCGCCGAGAATCGCGCCGCCGGCACCGCCGAACAACCAAGGGGCAAGGCTCGGCCCCCACGCCAGCTCGGCCGGTCGATTCACGTGTGAGGGCTTCGGCGGCGACGCCGGATGGGCCGGATTCGTCGGATCGCCCCCAGGCTTCGCATCCTGCGCAGGCACTGCCGTGGCGGGCGCCGACGTCAGGCGCACTTGACGTTCGGCGAGCGCCATGTCGTCGCGCAGGCGTTCGCGTAACGTCTGCGGGGCAGCATGGCGCAACGAACCGTCGCGCAACAGCTTGCCGAGCGTAGTCGCTTCGCCGGCGACAGGGGTTTCGCCGGCGCTCGTCCCCGGCGTCGTATCGTTGGGGTCGTCAGGCTTGTTCATCGGGTCCTCCCCGCGTGGTGCCGTCAACTGGCAGACGTGTCAGACGTGCGACCTGCGCCGACGGCGCGCACGGCGTGGTCTTGGCGCTCGTGCGCGTGGCGGCCTGTGCATCGAGCACGGCAGCGGCCAGCATCTGCCTGGCGCGCGCCAGACGCGACATCACCGTGCCCGCCGGCACCCCGACGATCGTCTCGATCTCGCGGTAGCTCAGATCCTCCATCTCACGCAACACCAGCACCTCGCGAAACACCACCGGCAACGAGGCCAGCGCTCCGCGCACAAGCGCGCACTCGTCACGTTGCACGGCAAGACGCTCAGGGTCGCCGGGCGTTGCGTCATCCCAACCGGGCAGACGGGCGTCATCCTGCAGGCCGTGCCTGGCCTCGTCGAACGGTGTGCCGAGCGCCGCATCGGCGCGGCGACGCCACTCCGTCAGCCAGGTATTGCGCACAATGGCCAGCAGCCACGCGCGCGCATTGTCGCCACGAAAACCGTCGAAGAAACGCAACGCTCGCAAGTAGGATTCCTGCACGATGTCGTCGGCGTCGCTTGCACTGCCCGACAGCCAGCGCGCGAGGTTGTACGCCGCGTCGAGGTGCGGCAAGGCCAGTGCATCGAACCGTTCCGACGCAGGCGCGCCGGGTTTTTCAGCGACGGTCACCGGAGTCTCCCCAGTGCGGGCAACGCGGTGCCCGGGTGAATTGGTCTGTCGTCGCGAACACGACGTCAATGGCCTCATTGAATCACATCTGCCTTTCGCCACGACGATTTCGCGACTACTTCACGACGATCACACCGGTCATGTGAGGATGAATCGCGCAGTAGTAGCGATACGTTCCCGGTTTGTCGAACATGAATGAGAACGTGCCGTTGGTATCGAGCGCGCCCGACGCAAACGCATGCGGATTGTCCGAACTGGTCACGGTATGCGGGTCCTCGTCGTGATTGGTCCATGTCACACGCGTGCCCGCGCGGACGGTGAGCGTCGCGGGCGAGAACGCAAAGTTGTCGATATTGACGGCATTGGCGTCCGCGGCGTTGACGACGCCCACGAGCGCCGGCAGACAGAGCGTGAGCATGCCGGCCGACGCCACGGCGACGCCACGCAGCCATACGCGACGCCGTGCACCGCAAGCGTTCAGAAGAGACGATTTCATGGAAGGGCTCCGAAAGCCGTGGGCGTCACGACGCCAACGAGGTGTCACTGAGCATTGGCGTTCCGTCGAGCGCCGTGAAGTCGACGCGACGAATGCCGAGGGCCTGCCGCAGTTGCGACGCGTCGACCTTCAACGGTCCCGGGCCGGGGCCATCACCCGGTGCGGGCTGCGGATACGCTGTCGACATGGCTGTCTGCAAACGCACATTGCCCTCCACTTTTTGCAGGACCTGGTGGATATGCCCGTTAAGCACCGTCACCGAGCCGAACGGCCGGAGCAGGGCGAGTGCGCGTTCGCCGTCGTCGGTCCCCCAGCCCCAGGCGGGATAGACCGACCACAACGGCATATGGGTGAACACGACGAGCGGCGTGCTGCGCGAGCGCCCCTTAAGATCCGCCGCGAGCCAGGCGAGTTGCGTGTCGCCCAGATAGCCCATGCCGCCCGCCTTGAGCCCGATCACGTTGACCAGCGCGACGAAGTGCACGCCTTGTCGATCGAAGCTGTACCAGCCGACACCCCGGCTGTCGGGTGCGAAGCGTGCGAAGAAGGCGCGTCCGTCGTCGGCGATCACGTCGTGCTCGCCGGGGACGTAGTGGGTTTCCAGGCCCGCGCTGCTTACGATCTGCTGCGCGGTATCGAATTCCTCGGCGCGCGACAAATGACTGACGTCGCCCGTGTGGAGCAGGAACGCGGGACGCTGCGATGCACCGCGGATTCGATCGATGGCCAGTTGCAGCGTGGACGCCGGATCGGGATTGGCCGCCTTGTTGAAGCCGATATGGCTGTCGCTGATCTGCACGAACGACAGTGCATGACGTGCCGCCTTGTCGGCCGCCGCAGCCGGCGCCCCCAGCGACAGGCCGCGCGGCACGCCCCCGTCGAGGGTCCACAGGATACCCGCGCCCGCCCACGCAAGACATGTCATCGCCCGGCGACGCGACATGCGTCGCGACGAGTTGCCCTCGTCGAACGAACGGGCATCGGAACCGGTCTCCGCCTTGACTTCCCCTTGATGGCTCATCGCGCACCTCCCTTCGTTACGTGCGCTGCCCCGCCCGTCACCGTGACGAGTCGCAAGAGCGCCCATATCCGTAATACCGGTGCACGTACCGCTTTATTCCCGGAAAGTCGATCTCGACGCGCCCCTCAGAGCGGCGAGTACTGCCATCGAGTGGCCACCCCGGCCCCCCCCATGGAGAAGCCACGACGGCACGCCATTGAGCACGCTCAGGCAAGGGTTGCCCGTGCCCGCCGGCAATTCGCTCATCTTGGCCGTGCGGCGCAGCAACGGGCGTGGATCGGCTGGCACACCTTGGCGGCGCAGTTCGAAATGCAGGTGCGGGCCCGTGACCATTCCCGTCTTGCCGACCGCCCCGATGAGGTGGCCCGCCGCCACCGTCTCACCGACACGCAGCCCGCGCGCCGTGGCGGACAAGTGGGCGTAGATCGTCTCGCTATCGTGCCGATGCGCGATCACGATGTAACGCCCGAACCCCCGGCGCTCGAAGCCGATGGACTTCACCACACCGTGCGCCACCGCGCGCACCGGCGTGCCCGACGGCGCCACGAGATCGATGCCGGTGTGCCGATGCTTCACGCGCCGCACCGGGTGGGAGCGCGTGCCGAAATCCGACGAAACGCGCGAATAGGTCACCGGCATGACGAGAGGCTTCGACGCCCGTACCGTCATGGTCGTGGCATACAGCGGCGATACCTTGCCGCAGACGGATTGCGGCAATGCCACGTTCGCGTGCGGCGACGATGCGTCGGCCGACGCGGTCGGTGCCGCCGGCGAGAAGGAAAACGACGGGGTCAGGCGCGGGTGCAGGCGTAATGCGTCGGCCATGCCGCCAGTTTCGGCCATCGCAGCCGCCGGCACCGCCATGCACAGCCAGACGCACGCCGCGCGCCAGCGGGCACGGCGGCCTTCGCCTTGCCCCCGCAGGCCTTGCGCGCCGCCGTCCAACGCGGCGCACCTGCGCTTGGAGGAAGGAGAAGAGAAAGACATCGTTCGAGAAACCTGTTCGAAAACGACGCAGTCTACGGGGCATCACGACAACAATTGACGGGAAAATGCGCAAACCATCCATCAAGTCCCAGCAAAATGCCGTCATTTGGGAATTAACCCGGCGCGAGACCCCGTTCCGTGCCTTGCCGCCGTGCGATGCCGGACCGGCATTTGTTCTCCCTAGCGTCGCGCGCGTAAGATAGCGCTTTCGCCCGAAGCCCTCCGCCCTCGGGCCGTCATTTGCCAGTCATGTCTAGCTTCTGGATCACGATTACCAATTTCGGTGGTGCCGCCGTGACGGTGCCCGCCGCCGCCGCCCTCACCCTCTGGTTGCTCTCGGCCCGTGCGTGGCGCATGGCATTCACCTGGGTCGCCCTGTTTGCGGCGGGTGCGCTTGTTGTGGCGGCTTCCAAGGTCATGTTCCTCGGCTGGGGCCTCGGGCTGCGCGAACTCGATTTCACCGGCGTGAGCGGCCATACGATGCTCGCCGCCACCGTGTACCCCGTCGTTGCATGGATGCTTGTGCGCCACCTCGCGTGGCCGTGGCGCGTGCTCGGCATGGCCACCGCCACGGCGGGTAGCGTGGCGGTCGGGGCGTCGCGCGTCGCCCTGTCTGCGCACTCGATTTCGGAGACGGTGGCCGGCTGTATCGTGGGCTTCGCCATCTGTGCTGCCTTTGCCTGGCATACGCGTCGCGACGCCACCCCCAATCTCAAAACCCTGCCGATGGGGGGCCGCCCGTTC
>NZ_KB290495.1:76587-85565 GCF_000282835.1 Pandoraea sp. B-6
CTGCCGATGGCGGCCAGCCTGTTCGCGCTTGTGATGTGGCTGCACGGCGAGCGCGTGCCGACGCAGCGCTGGATCACCCATGTCGCGCTCACGCTGTCCGGACGCGAGCACCCGTTCCGTCGCATCAGTTGGCGCGCACGAAAGCCCATGCCCTCGTCGACCCTGCGGCCCTCGCGCCCCGCGCCGGCGAAACCCGCCGCCTCGCCCGATGCCCCGACGCCAGCCGCGGCACGATGAACCACCTCACGGAATGACGTCGTCGTCCCTGCGCAATTTGTCGCAGATCACGATACGTGCATAGCGTCTGCGATATATTTGTCGAAACGCCCCGTGACGTATTGACGTCGCGACACCGGGGTTGCCCAATGCATCCTCCTCGCTTCGTCGTCCGCCGCGCGCGTTCGCATGATCGTAGCGAGGTAGAACGGAGTCCGCCATGCCCGCTCGCACTGCCAAGACCTCCGAATCGCCGTCGTCCCCATCGTCCCAATCTTCCTCCGCATCGCGCTCGCGCGGCACGCCCAAAGCGGCGAATCCGCCGACGCGCCGTGCGACGCCCCCTGGCCCGGTGCCGGCCGCCGTAGCAAGCCCTGTCTCTACCACGACGGGAGGCACACCTGCGCCAGTGGAGACGCCCGAGATCGCATTTCCGTCGTTGGCCACCTCATTTACCGACAGCCTGGACCGTGCCGCGATGGCCGCGACCGCGCGGTTTACCGGCAATGTCTCGCCCGCAGCGGTCGCGCTCGCCTGGGCCGACTGGGCCATGCACGCCGCGACGGCGCCCGGGCATCAGCTCAACGTCTTCAAGGCTTTCGCCGCCATCGACAAGCCCACGGCCAGTGATCGGGCGAAGGTCGGCGGCCCCTCCATCGCCGACCGGCGCTTCCGCGACCCGCTTTGGGATCAACTCCCGTTCGCCTGGTGGCGTGAACGTTTCCTGCGAACGCAGGATTTCGTGGACACGATGACGGGCGAAATCCCGGGCGTCGATCGGCACCACCGCGACGTGGTGCGCTTCATGGCAAGGCAATGGCTCGATGTGTTCTCGCCAAGCAACGTCTGGTTCCTGAATCCGGAAGTCATCAACGCGGTACGCGACACGCACGGGCAAAACCTCGTCAGTGGCGCGCAACGCTGGTGGTCCGACCTGCGCGACATGGCGGCGGGCCATGCGCCGGGGGCGGGGCCCGAAGCGTGCAAAGCGTTCTGCGTTGGCCACGACATTGCCGCGACGCCCGGCAAGGTCGTCTATCGCAACGCGTATTTCGAGTTGCTGCACTACGCTCCGGCGCAGGCGCAGACGTGGCGCGAACCGATTCTCATCGTGCCGTCATGGCTGCTGAAGTACTACATCCTCGATCTGGAAGCGCAGCATTCACTCGTGCGTTATTTGGTCGCGCAGGGGCATAACGTCTTCATGATGTCGTGGCATAACGCCGGGCCGAAGGCTCGTGGCCGTGGACTGAACGACTACCTGAACGCCGGACTGCTGACCGCCCTGCGCGAGGTGCATCGCCTGACGGACAACGTGCCCGTTCATGCCTGCGGCTACTGCCTGGGCGGCACGCTGCTCGCCATCGCGGCAGCGACGCTTGCGCGCGGAAACCCGATCGGCGGTGAAGAGGGAAGCGAGATCAGTCGCGATCACCGAGGCGGGGACGGACGTTCGAAAGGCCGCGAGGCAGGAAACCACCTGCTCGCCAGCGTGACGCTGCTGGCCGCGCAATCCGATTTCAGCGAGCCTGGCGAATTGGGATTGTTTATCGACGCCAGCCAGGTGGCGTATCTCGAAGCGATGATGTGGCGCCAGGGATTCATCAGCGGTGAGCAACTCGCGGGGACGTTCCAATTGCTCAATTCGCGCGATCTGATCTGGTCGCGGCTCATGCACGACTACCTGCTCGGCAAACCGGCGCAAACGACCGACTTTACGGTGTGGAATGCCGACACCACACGTATACCCGCGCGGCTGCACAGTCAGTGCCTGCGCGAGCTGTATCTGAACAATGCGTTGGCGACGGGAACACTGAAGGTGGGTGGGCTACCGGTCGCGCTATCGGACATTCGCGTGCCGATGTTCGTGGTGGCGACGGAACGCGACCACATCTCCCCGTGGCGCTCCGTCTACAAGATGCATCTGCTCTACAACGGCGATCTGACGTTTGCGCTCGTCTCGGGCGGGCACAACGTGGGGGTCGTCTGTGAGCCGGGACATCCGACTAGTCACCATCGCGTCGCGACGCGCGTGGCAGGCGCGGCGTATCGCGATCCCGACGAATGGTTCGTCACCACGCCCGCCAAGCCAAGCTCCTGGTGGCCGGCATGGCAGGCGTGGCTGCTCGCCCAAGGCAGCGGCAAATCCGTCGCCACCGCCTGGCCACCTGCGCACTCGCTATGCGATGCGCCCGGCGCTTACGTGCTCGAGCGTTGAGCCGGAGCGCCGCCGCGCTTGGGCGGTACGCGCCCGTTGAGAGGCGACTGCTGAGAAACGGCCGCCTCGGTGGCCTGTGCCGCTTGCGTCGACAAGCGTCGCCACGCGTCCATCGTGCCCAATGTCGCGTCGTTGAATGCCTGGAACCACTTCTGCAACGGCGCTTCGGCGGCCTTGGCGGCGTCTCCTGGCATTGTGCCCGCCCCCATCAGATCGGGCAGCGTCATCGCACCGGCCATGCCGTGCTGCAGCTCTTCGCCCGTCTTGCGCAAATGCTCGGTCCAGAGCAGTTGATTGTTCGCGCACACCGCCAGCCACTCGCGCCAGAATTCGTTCTGTTGCGCGAGCTGACCGTTGAGCATTTGCAAGTGCGCGGTCAACAACCCATTGAAGTCCTTGGCGCCGCCGAGCGACTTGGCGGCGTCCGCATGGGCCTTGAGCAATTCGGTATCGCGCTCTGCCTGCAATTGGTGCATGTGTTGCGCAGCTTCCAGCAAAATGCCGTAGGCGCCCAGCGCACTCGCTGTGCCGAGCTTGACCATCGTCAGTGCCGGATTCGTTTCCTTTGACATCGTGACTCTCCTGAATAAGTAGTAGGCAGCGTCGCTGCAAGTCACTCCATATGCATGCCACCGTTGATGGCAAGGTTGCTGCCGGTGATGAAACCCGCGTCTTCCGAGGCAAGGAAGGCCACCAGGGCGGCCACTTCATCCGGGCGCCCCAACCGGCCGACCGGAATTTGCGGAAGGATGCGCGATTCGAGCACATCGGCCGGGACCGCCGTGACCATCTTCGTGGCGAGATATCCCGGCGAGATCGTGTTGACGGTCACCCCGGCCTTGGCGACCTCCAGCGCCAGCGACTTGGTGAACCCATGCATGCCGGCCTTCGCCGCCGCGTAGTTCGCTTGTCCAAACGCCCCACGGCTGCCATTGACCGACGAAATGTTGACGATGCGGCCCCAGCCGCGCGCGACCATGCCGCCGAAGATCGGCCGGGTCATGTTGAATACGCTATCCAGATTCGTGCGCAATACCGATTGCCAGTCTTCGGACGTCATCTTGCGCATTGTCGCGTCGCGCGTGATTCCCGCGTTATTGATCAGGATGTCCACCGGACCGGTATCGGATTCGACGGCTTTCGCGCAAGCCTCGCATGAGGCAAAATCAGCGACGTCCACACGGTACGCGGCGAACTCGCGGCCCGTGGCGCGCATGCGCTCGACCCACCCTTCGCAATCGTGATTCTGTGGCGAACAGGTGACTGCAACCCGATACCCGGCATCGGCCAGGCGCAGGCTGATGGCCTCACCCAAACCGCCCATACCGCCTGTGACCAAAGCGATGCGTGTTGTCATGGCTATCCGTCTCCGGTGAATGATCGCGAAACGTCAGATACCTCCAGCATAGCCGCGAACCCCCAGCTTTCCGCCGTGCGCGATCCCCCAGCATGCCCTTCGCTTGACTTCGGTCAAAGTCTCAAGCCCACGTGGCGTCGTGCGCGCGAAGACTCACTCATGTCCGCAGTGGTTGCGTCGGGTACTCGCTAGGCATCGTACTCCAAATTAATTCGGCGGTTGGCCTTTCCCGGCTTGCCGACAACAATCCAATGACACGCCCCCCGTCGATAGTCACAGGGCGGTGAAAAGTCGTGCGCAGCGCCGTTGCACCACGCGGTCAATCCATATATCATCGCCCGTAGATTTAATCTTGATGTCTCCCTTTGTCAGTTACGAGCGCACGATGCCCCTTCTGCCCGACATCGCACCACGCCGCCTTGCCCTGGCCGTCGCCATCACGGCCATTGCCGCCCTATTGAGCGCGTGTTCGCGCAAAGCCCCGCCAGAGGTGCCCCCGCGCCCGGTCGTGGCGGTGGCGGCCAAGGTCGCCGAGCACGCGCCCGTTGTGTCGCTACCGGCGCAAATCGAGGCGCGCTACGTCACGCCGCTCTCGTTCCGTGTTGCAGGCCAGATCATCGAGCGCAGCGTGCGACTCGGCGACGCCGTCAAGGCGGGCCAGATCGTCGCCCGGCTGGATCCGGGCGATCTCTCGAAGCAGGCTGCCAGTGCGCGCGCTCAGCTCGACGCGGCGCAGCACCAACTTGATTACGCGACACAAACCGTCACCCGTGACCGAGCGCAAGCCCGCGAAAACCTCATCGCCCCGGCGCAGCTGGAACAATCGGAGAATGCCTACGCGAGCGCGCTCGCCCAGCGCAATCAGGCGACGCAGCAGGCCGCACTGGCCGGCGACCAGTTGAACTACGGCAGCCTCAAGGCGGATCGCGACGGCGTGATCACCGCCGAGCAAGCCGATACGGGACAGAACGTCAGCGCGGGTCAGCCGGTTTACCAGCTGGCATGGACGGGCGACGTCGATGTGATTACCGACGTGCCCGAAGTCGTGCTCGGCGCCCTGCGCGTCGGGCAGATGACGACCGTCTCGCTGCCCGCGGTGCCGGGCAAGACGTGGCAAGCGCGGGTGCGTGAAATCGCGCCGGCGGCCGATCCCACGAGCCGCACTTACCGAGCCAAGCTCTCGCTGCTCTCACCCAGTCCCGACGTCAAACTCGGCATGACGGCCAACGTCGCGTTCGCACAACCCTTCGCGCCGCCGGTCGCCCCACCTGTGGCACCGTCGACGACATCGGCCACGCCCGCCGCAATGGTGTCCGGCGGGCCCGCCGCCACCCCACTCGCCGACGGTCCGCCCATCACGCTACCGTCGACCGCGCTCTTTCACGAGGGCGATCAACCCGCGGTGTGGGTCGTCAAATCCGACGACACGCTGGTGCTGCGACGCGTGAAGATTGCTCGCTACGGCGAGCGCACCGTCACCATCGCGGGCGGCATTCAACCCGGTGAGCGCGTCGTCTGGCAAGGCGCGCACACCGTCACCGCCGGCGAGAAGGTTCGCGTGATTGCGCCGCTGCACCCCGAGGACTTCGCGTCATGAGCCCGCAGGACGGCAAGCCGCCTGTGCCCGCGGCATCCCCCGCCGCGCCGCCCGCCGCACCCAAGGACTATCGTCACGAGGAGGGCCGGTTCAATCTCTCCGCATGGGCCCTGCGGCATCGCGCGCTCGTGATCTTCCTGATCGCGATGGCCACGATCTTCGGCATTCTGGCCTACTCGCGCCTCGCGCAATCAGAAGATCCGCCCTTCACGTTCCGCGTGATGGTCATCCGCACGTACTGGCCGGGCGCGACCGCCAAACAGGTGCAGGAGCAGGTCACCGACCGGATCGCGCGCAAGCTCCAGGAGATGCCGGCGATCGACTTCCAACGCAGCTATTCACGCCCTGGCGAGTCGCTGCTGTTTTTTTCGATGAAGGATTCGGCGCCCGCGAGCGACGTGCCGGAAGAGTGGTACCAGGTGCGCAAGAAGGTCGGCGACATCGCGTACACCTTGCCGCAGGGCGTGCAAGGACCGTTCTTCAACGATGAATTCGGCGACGTCTACACGCACATCTTCACGCTCCAGGGCGACGGCTTCGGTCCCGCCCAGTTGCGCGATTACGCCGACTCGCTACGCACCGTGCTGCTGCGCGTGCCTGGCGTGGCGAAGGTCGACTACTTCGGCGACCAGGAGCAGCGCATCTATGTCGAGATCAACAACACGCAACTGACGCGACTCGGCATTTCCCCGAACCAGATCGCGCAGGCCGTGGGCGCGCAGAACGCGGTCTCGCCCGCGGGCACGATCGACACGCCCAACGACCGGCTGGTCGTGCGCCCGAGCGGCCAGTTCCGCAGCGTGGCTGACCTTGCCGACACGCTCATCCGCGTGAACAACCGATCCTTCCGGCTGGGCGACATCGCCACGATCAAGCGCGGCTATGTCGACCCGCCCGTCTCGGAGATGCGCTTCGGTGGCAAGCCCGTGCTCGGCATCGGCATCACCATGCAAAAGGGGCAGGACGTCGTTCACCTTGGCAAGGCGCTGGCCGGCAAGATGGGCGAGCTGCGTGCTCAATTGCCCGCAGGCCTCACGCTCACTGAAGTCGCGAGCATGTCGAAGTCCGTGTCACAGTCCGTCGACGACTTCCTCGAAGCGGTGGCCGAAGCCGTCGCCATCGTGCTCATCGTGAGCCTCGTCTCGCTTGGCTTGCGCACCGGCATGGTGGTGGCCATTTCGATTCCGGTTGTCCTCGCCGTGACGTCGCTGTTCATGTACCTCTTCGACATCGGGCTGCACAAGGTGTCACTCGGCACGTTGATCCTGGCGCTCGGGCTGTTGGTGGACGACGCCATCATCGCCGTCGAAATGATGGCCGTGAAGCTCTCCCAAGGCTGGAATCGCAAGCGTGCGGCCGCCTTCGCCTACACGAGCACGGCGTTCCCCATGCTGACCGGCACGCTCGTGACCGTGTCCGGCTTTCTGCCCATTGCCCTGGCGAAGTCGAGCACGGGTGAATACACACGCTCGATCTTCGAGGTCTCGGCCATTGCGCTGCTCGCCTCGTGGCTGGCCGCGGTCGTGCTCATTCCGCTGCTCGGCTACAAGCTGTTGCCCGAGCGAGCCCGCGAGGCCCATCACGGCGACGATCATGAGCACGAGGTCTACGACACCCGCTTCTACAATCGCCTGCGCGGCTGGCTGACATGGTGCATCGAGCGCCGCTTGATCGTGCTTGCCATCACCGTCGTGCTGTTCCTGATTTCGATGGCCGGCTTTTCGCTCGTACCCCAGCAGTTTTTCCCGAGTTCCGATCGGCCCGAACTGATGGTCGATCTCCGTCTGCCGGAAGGGGCGTCGTATCAAGCGACACTGCGCGAAACGCAACGTCTGGAAAAATTGCTCAAGGGTCGGAAAGAGATCGATCACACGGTGAGCTTTGTCGGCACCGGCGCGCCCCGCTTCTATCTGCCACTCGATCAGCAACTGCCCACGCCGAACTTCGCGCAACTGGTTGTTACCGCCAAGTCCGTGGACGATCGCGAGGCGCTCGCCCAATGGCTCGAGCCGACGCTGCGCGAGGCCATGCCCGGTGTGCGCACCCGGTTGTCGCGACTGGAAAACGGACCGCCCGTCGGCTTTCCCGTACAGTTTCGCGTGAGCGGCGACGACATTGGCACGGTGCGCAAGATCGCCGAGCAGGTGGCGGCCGTCATGCGCAAGAACGGTGACACCGCCGACGTCCAGTTCGACTGGGACGAGCCCTCACAACGCTCGGTGCACTTTGAAGTCGACCAGCAGAAAGCACGCGCACTGGGCGTGAGTTCGACGGATATCTCGAACTTCATCGCCATGACGCTTACGGGCTACGACATCAGCCAATACCGCGAACGCGACAAGCTGATCTCGATCACACTGCGCGCGCCCAAGGCCGAGCGGGTGGATCCGGCGAAGCTCGCCACGCTCGCCATGCCCACGCCGAACGGCCCGGTGCCGTTGGCCACGCTGGGGCATGTGGTGAACGACCTGGAATATGGCGTGATCTGGGAGCGCGACCGGCAGCCGACGCTCACCGTGCGCTCGGATGTACGCGCGGGCAAGCAGGGGATCGACGTGACCGACGCCGTCGACCGATCGCTCGGCGATATCCGCAAGGCCCTCCCGGTGGGTTATCGCATCGAGATCGGCGGATCGGTCGAGGAGTCCGCCAAGGGACAGTCCTCAATCATGGCGCAGATGCCGATCATGATCATCGCGGTGCTCACACTCCTGATGATCCAGCTCCAGAGCTTCGCGCGCACCTTGCTCGTGGTGCTCACGGCCCCGCTCGGCATGATCGGCGTGGTCGCCACGTTGCTGCTGTTCGGCAAGCCGTTCGGTTTCGTGGCAATGCTCGGCGTGATCGCGATGTTCGGCATCATCATGCGAAACTCGGTGATCCTGGTCGACCAGATCGAACAGGACATCGCCGCGGGACACCCGCGCTTCGACGCCATCGTGAGCGCCACGGTGCGGCGCTTCCGGCCAATCACGCTCACGGCCGCCGCCGCCGTGCTCGCGCTGATCCCTTTGCTGCGCAGCAACTTCTTCGGCCCGATGGCCACGGCGTTGATGGGCGGCATTACCAGCGCCACGATCCTGACCGTGTTTTTCCTGCCGGCGCTGTACGCCACGGCATTCCGCGTGCGTCACGACGAACGTGCCTCGCCCGCCGACCCCGCACACGCGGCCAACCCGCAAGGAGACCGCTCATGATGCCGCGCCTCGCCCGGCGCTGGTGCGCCCCGCTCGTTCCGATCCTCCCACTGTGGCTGAGCGCCTGCGCGTTCACTCCGGGCGACACGCCGCCGGTCATGCCCTCACCCGCGCACTATGGCGCCAGCGCGCCGCCCGCGCATACCGACGTGGCGCAGGGCACGGCACAGCAGTTCGACGTGGGCGCGGCCCCCGTGAGCGCGTGGTGGCATGCCTATCGCTCGGACACCCTCAATGCCCTCGTCGACGAAGGGCTGCGCAACAGCCCCTCCCTGTCCTCGGCGGAGCATGCCTTGCAGGCCGCGCGCGAGCAGCTGAAGGCGCAGATCGGCGCGTCGCTCTTCCCGTCGATCGACCTTGGCGGCGAAGCGGCACGCGAGCGCAATCTCGGCA
>NZ_KB290495.1:85575-86052 GCF_000282835.1 Pandoraea sp. B-6
CCGACGGCGCTCTACAACATGTTCGTGGGACAGGTACAGGCACGCTACACGTTCGACTTATTCGGCGCCGCTCGCTTCGCCGACGCGTCGCTGGCGGCCCAGGTCGATCAGCAGGCGTTCCAGCTCGAATCGGCGCGGCAGGCGCTCGCGGCGAATATCGTCTCCGGCGCCATCGGGGCATCGGTGCTCGGTGCACAGGTCAAGGCGACCGAGCGGCTCGTCGAACTGGCGCAGGCCGACGCTACAGAAATGGCCCGGCGAGAAGTGCTCGGCGCCGTCTCCCGCGCCGACGCGCTGGCGTCCGCGCAAAACGCCGAGACGCTCGCTGCGTCGCTGCCCGGGCTGCGCGCGCAGTGGCAGTCCACACGCTACGCGTTGGCCGTGTTGCTGGGCCGCACGCCCGATCGCGCCCCCGACGATGTGCCGCTGGGCGCGCTGAAGGTCCCCGAACGGGTGCCGGTCGTCGTGCCGTCGACG
>NZ_KB290495.1:86322-87563 GCF_000282835.1 Pandoraea sp. B-6
ACAAGCAGACGGTGCTCGCCGCGTTCAAGAACGTAGCCGATACGTTGGCGTCGCTCGAAGCGGACAACACATCGCTGCGGCACGCGGACCTTGCCAGCGCGGCGGCCGAGCAGATCTATCGCGACACGGCCGCCCGCGTGCGCCTGGGCGCCCTGCCGGCGTCGGCGGCTCGCGGGCGCGAACAGCAGTACTGGAACGCCTATCTCACGACAGTGCGTGCAACCGGCGCACGTTTGTCGGATACTGCGCTCCTCTTTTACGCAATGGGGGTGCCGCCGGCGCCAGTGGCCGATACGGCCCAGGCCGCTGAGCCCACACGCCCCGCGCACGACGTTGTCCGACAATGACTGCCATATCGACCCCGCGGGGCCGTCGCCCCAAACACCTGCCCGAAGGCCGTGCGGCGTTGCTTGCCGCCGCCATCGACGCCTTTTCGCAACTGGGCTATGACGGTGCCAACCTGCGTGGCATCGCTCGGGCGGCGAAGGTCGACGCCAGCCTGGTGCGCGTGCACTTCGGCTCGAAGGAGCAACTGTGGCGCGCATGCGTGGACACGCTCGAAGGCGCACTCGCGGGTCCGAGCGAGCGGCTGCGCGCGTTGTCGCTCGACACTGCGCGTCCGGTGACCGATCGTCTCAAGGAAGCCATTGCGATCATCGCCGCCCACGCCATCCACCATCCGGAGCACAAGCAGTTCATCACGCAGCACGCATCGGAGACCGGCGAGCGCGGTGCCATCCTGCACCGCCATCTGGTGATGCCCGTCTACGACTCATGGAGCCCCTCATCGTGCAGGGCATGCAGGCGGGTGTCGTGCGTGCCGAACATCCGGCCATGTACTTTTGCGTGCTTGTCCACGCCCTGCACCCACCGCCCGGCTCCCCGGTGCTGATGCAATTGATTGCGCCGCAGGTCGGCGGCGACGCCTTCGGGCCGGCCCTGATCAAGCAGGTCGAATGCCTGTTCTTCGCCGAACCCAACGCCCCAAAAGACTGACCCCCGTCAGCGACAAGCGACGCGGCGGTGTCACGAATGCCTCTTGACGGTATCCGGGACGCGACAGGCGCGCCGATGCATTACACTGGCGGCCGCCTTCTTTTGCTTTCATCCTCATGTCAGACGCCAATTCCACCACTGTCATTCTCGGCGCCGGTCAAGCCGGCGGCGAAACCGCCCTCGCCCTGCGTCAACTGGGTTACACGGGGCGCATCGTGCTCGCCGGCAACGAAAGCCACCTGCCG
>NZ_KB290495.1:87573-98597 GCF_000282835.1 Pandoraea sp. B-6
CCCCCGCCGCTCTCGAAAGCGTTTCTGTCCGGTCAGGCCGATGAAGCCAGCCTGCTGATCCGTCCGGCAGACGCCTGGGAGAAGGCCGAGATCGACGTGCGTCTGGGCGTGACGGCCACTGCCATCGACCGCGCGGCGCGCACCGTCACATTCGACGACGGCCAGACACTCGGCTACGACCATCTGGTGCTGGCGCTTGGCGGCCGCGTGCGCCATCTGCCCATTCCGGGCGGCGACGCCCCGAACGTCTACTACCTGCGCAACATCGCAGATGCCACGCGTCTGCGCGAGGCGCTCGCCCCGGGCAAGCGCGTCGTCGTGGTCGGCGGCGGCTACATCGGGCTGGAAGTGGCGGCAACCGCCGTCAAGGCGGGCGCCGCGGTGACCGTGCTCGAAGCGGCCCCGCGCCTGCTGGCCCGCGTGGCGGAAGCCGATCTGGCGGACTTTTTCGCGACGTTGCACCGCGAGAACGGCGTCGACGTGCAGGTGGGCGTCGGCGTGACCGCGCTTGAGCAGGATGCGGCCGGTCGGGTCGTCGCGGTCGTGGCCGGTGACAAGCGCCTGCCGGCTGATGTCGTGGTCGTTGGCATTGGTGTCGTTCCGAACGCCGAGTTGGCACAGGCCGCGGGGCTGGCGGTCGAGAACGGCATCGTCGTCGACGAATTTGCCCGTACCAGCGATCCGGCGATCCTGGCGGTGGGCGACTGCGCGCATCACGAACACCCGGCGCTGGGCCGCCGCATTCGTCTGGAATCGGTGCCGAGCGCGAGCGAAATGGCGAAGGTGGCGGCGAGCGTAGTGCATGGCGATGCGCCCAAGGCCGTCGCGACCGCGCCCTGGTTCTGGTCGGATCAGTTCAACGCGAAGCTGCAAATGGTCGGCCTGACGGACGGCCATGACGCCATGATCGAGCGCCGCTTGCCGGATGCGCAAGGGGCCGCCGTGTTCATGCGCTTCTATCTGCGCGAAGGTGCCGTCGTGGCGGCCGTGAGCATCAATCGGGCACAGGAGTTTCTGGCCGCACGCGAACTCGTCGGTCGCCGCGCCGTGGTCGACCCGGTGCGTCTGGCCGACGCGGCCACGCCCCTCAAAACGCTTCTGTCAGAACTCGGCCCAGTCGCCTGAGGCCGAACGCCTTCTTCCGATGTGCCAAACGCCGGGCGCTTCCGCCCGGCGATCAACGCGCCGCCTGACCGCGCGCGTGTCACTCCACCGGTGCGTGCGCGGGCAACAGCAACACCGGCCGACCGGCGTGACGGGCCGTGTCCTCCGCGACGCTGCCCAGCGTGAAGCGCCGGAACCCGCGCCGCCCATGCGTGCCAAGCACGATGACATCGGCATCGGTCTCTTTGCCTGCGCAGATAATCTGATCGGCAACCCCCTCGCCGACCGGCTGAAGCTCTCGCAACTCGACGTCGCCGGGCACGCCCGCCTCATGCAGGCGTCGCGTCGCCCACTTCAGCGCCTGCTCGCCCACGGCGCGCACCGCGCCGAGCAGCGGGGCCGAGTCGAAGCCTTCGGGAAATGGCCCCGGCATATCCAGCACATGGACGACACGCAACGACGCCGCATGCGCGCGAGCGAGCGAAAGTGCGTATTCGAAGGCGCGGTGCGACGTCTCGCTGTCGTCGAGCGCGACGAGTATCCGTTCGTAGTGTCCGCCCGCACGCAACGGCGAATGCGGGCGCGCCTCGCCCGCCACCAGCATCACCGGCACCTCCGCGCTGCGCAGAATCTGTTCGGCAACGCTGCCCAGCATGGCGCGTCGCACACCGCCCCGGCCGTGCGTGCCGACGATGATGATTTCGGCGCCCCACTCGTTGGCCTCGCGGGTGATGGCCTCCGGAACGGTCTCGCCGGTCGTGCGCAGATCGAGCAAATGCGCCTGTGGGTCGAGCCCTTCCTCGCGCAGATACAGCACCGCGCGCGCCAGATGTTCCTCGCCCTCGCGCTGCATGTCGCGACGCACCTGCTCCAGGTCGATGAGCTTGGCGAAGGCGGAGGTCACCGGCGTGACGGGGTCTTCCACCGTGTGAATGACGCGGATCACGTCGCCGTTGCGCGCAAAGGCGGCCGCCTCGCGCAGCGCACGGCGTGACGATTCGCTACCGTCGGTCGCCAGCAGAATGCGTTTTGTCATGAGCAGCCTCGCAAAGAGCATCACAGGAAGGCCTCGCACACAGGCAGCGTGTCCGGCATCGTGCCGCCGCGCGAGTCGCTTCGACTGTCGAACCGTGACACGATGCAGCTACTATAGCGCTCGATCGTAGCCGACGACTACCTTCGCTGGCTCGGGAATCCCCCTTAAGACGCGCTTGCTTGATGCAACGCAAAAACGCCACAGGCCCGACGCATCGGGCCTGTGTACGGCGTGAGTCCAGCAGAAAGCCGGGGGCGGAACGTCGCGCTTATCGGGCGGCGTCGCCCCAGCGATAAGCATGCGACGCGTCGTCGAGCTTCGCCTTGAGGCCGGCGTCGAGCGCGTAGTCGACGGTGCCGAGTGTTTCGGTCAATTGTTCGACGCGGCTCGCGCCGATAATCGCCGACGTGACCGCCGGGTTCGCCAGCACCCAGGCGAGCGACAGACGCGTCAGCGACTCACCCGCGTCCTTCGCAATGCCTTTGAGCGACTCGATCGTCTCGAACTCACGCTCGTGCCAGTAGCGCTGCTGGTACATCGAGCCGGCCTTGCCGACCGTCGCCGTGGTGAAGCGACCTTCGCTGGGGGCGGCATCATGTCGGTATTTGCCCGTCAGCAATCCGCCGGCGAGCGGGTTGTAAGGGATGACCGCCAGACCTTCTTCACTGGCCAGCGGCAGCAGTTCGCGCTCGATCTGACGGAACAGCAGGTTGTAGCGCGGCTGCACCGACACGAAGCGCGCCACGCGCAGCACGTCGGCGCGGCCCAGGGCACGTGCGAGGCGATAGGCGAGGTAATTCGACACGCCGACGTAGCGGGCCTTGCCCGACTTCACAATGGTGTCGAGCGCCTCGAGCGTCTCGTCGATGGGCGTGTCGGTGTCGTCGGAATGCAGTTGGTACAGGTCGACGTAGTCGGTTCCCAGGCGGCGCAGCGACGCATCGATGGCATCGAGCAGATGCTTGCGCGACGCCCCCTTGTCCCACGGTGACGGTCCCATCTGGCCGCAAGCTTTGGTCGCGACGATGAACTGGCTACGGCGCCCCTTGAGCCAACGTCCGACGATCTCCTCGGTACGTCCGGACAACGAGATGTCGGCGCCGAGCGGATAGACGTCGGCAATATCGATGAAGTTGACGCCCGCGTCGGCGGTACGGTCGAGAATCGCATGGCTGGCGGCTTCCTCGGTTTGCAGACCGAACGTCATGGTGCCCAGGCACAAGCGGGAAACGCTCAGGCCGGTGCGGCCGAATTTGGTGTATTGCACAGTAACTCCCGGAAGTTTCGAATGCGTCCATGCCAGGCAACGATCGCGGGCCTCGCCGGCCACGCCCGCTGGCAAGAGCGCACAGTATGCGCGATTCCGGGAAAACGCGTGCGCGAGCCCGAACGCGCATTCGCGTGCGGATCCGGCGAGGACTCGCGCAGGGTTGGCGCGTCACTCCATCGATTTGAGGTCCACCCAGACGCCGTCAGTGCCTCGAATGAGCTGCTTGCCGCCGTACTTCATGACGGTGGTCTGCTCGTTCGCCGACACGAAGGCCGTCTGCGGTAAATCAGCCGCGTATGACGCCAGATCGGGCGTTCCCGCGAACGGGTTGTTCGCGATCAGATGCGAAACCAGCGTCATCAGCGCCAGATAGCTCGTGGGTGTGGAAATCGTGATGGGCGTGCCGTGGCTGGCCCCCGCCCCGTTGCCGAAGCCCACGAGCTTCACCGCCACCGGCACATGCGTGATCTCCGGCAGCGGCACCTCGCGCATGCCCGAGACCTGCAGCTTGCTGCCGCGCAGCGCGGCGCCGTGCTCGGGCACGAACACGACCACCGCCTTGCGGCCCGACCGGGCAATGGTGTCGATGAACTGACCAAAATCGTCGAACATCGCCTTCACGCGTATCGGATAGCTCTGCGCGCTGGGCAGTCGCGAGCCTTCAAGACGGTTGCCGTCGTGCAGCGAGATCGTGTTGTAGTAGAGTGCGACGCGTTTGTCGGGCATGGCCATACGCTGCTGCCACCACGATTGCAGCACGTCGCCATCCGAGCGGACCGGGGTTTCGTCGAACGAGCGCATGGTCACACGCGTGCGCGTGTTGTCGAACGGCGTGATGCCCTGCACGCCGAAGTTCTGCTGAACCTCCTGCATGAAGTTGTCGAAATGCCCGTCGTGGTTCATCGCGAGCGACGGCGTATAGCCGAGCTGCTTCAGGTCACTCATCACGTAGCACTGCGGGCCGGCCGGATCGTACAGTGCCTTGTGCGTCGGCTGCCCCCAGCCGGCGCGCAGCACACGAATGGCTGCCGGGCCGCTGTAGCTCGCCGCGGAGTTGAAGTTCTTGAAGACAAAATCAAAGCGCGAGAGCAGCGGCAGGTTGGCGAGATTGTCGGCGTCGAGATCGTCCTGCGCGAGCGAACAGATGTGCAGGAAGATGATATCGAAGTCCGGTCCGGCCCCCGCCTGCGCGGGCATCGCGACGGCGCGCGTCAGTTCGCGAGTGTAGAAGCCATCGAGTGCCGCGTCTGGATTCGCGGCCAACGGCACCTCGCCATCACCCGACACGAATTCGTTCACGCCGGCGGTCGCGGCGCTCGCTCCCGCCGACGGCGCGGCCGGGATATCGCCCGTCGCCGCGACCACCGGCGTGACCGGGCCCAGCGCACCGAAGCGCAGCACGAGGGGCACGATCACGAGCGCGAGCATCACGAAGGTCGTCACGCGAACCCAGCGGTTCACGATCCAGTAGACGAGCGTCAGGATCGCGAGCAGAAGCCAGAATTGCGTCGGCACGAAGCGTCCGAGCAGCTCGATCAGGTACGAGAACCGGAATTGCAGCAGCGCCGGCAACTGCTCGACGAAACGGGCGAACGGCGGCAGGTTCGAATCGTAATAGAGCAGCGCCGCACCGGCCGGCAGAGCGATCACCTGTCGCCCAATGCGCGCCCAGCGCGGGCGCAGCCGGATCGCGAGCAGCACTGCGAAGAGGAAGTTCGGCAGCACGTGAAAGCCGATGGTGCCGGCCCACAGGAGCAGCAGCTTCAGGATGAAATAGAGGTTCCAGATGCCCATCGTATGCGTCCCTGAGTTCCGGTGTTGTCCGGCTTACGTCTGGCGTGCGCTGCGCAGGCGATCCTGCCAGCGCGTCACGAGTTTGCCCAGCAAGTAATTCGCCAGCACCTGATAACCGCGCAGCCCCATCGCGAGCATCTCGAAGAGCGCCTTGATCGGTTCGTCACGCGTGCGCTCGACGTCCCAGTCGCGCCAGGCGTCGGCACGGCCGAACGTGAATTGCACGAGATGTTTGTCCTGCGCCACCGTGAGTGGCATGAACGAGAGAAACAGCGCCTGCCCGCGCACCCCGACCACGCGCACCGGAAAGCCATATTCCGTCGCGCCGCGCGAGAGCGCGACCTGCGCTTCGGTGCCCTCGCTCAGTTCGAGTGGCACGCTCAGCAGCAGCGCCAAACCGCCGCCGGAGAAGTCGCGCGTGTGGCACGCGATCGTGCGGCCGTCCGGCAAATACAGCATGGCGGGCATGCGCATCGACACCCGATGCGTGCGGCGCACCTGCCGAACCTCGGTTGCCACCGCCACCGCCGCCCCCAACACAGCCAGATTGAACGTCACCCACGCCAGGTTGAAGACCAGCGCCCCCATCTCGTGCGCCGGTGCGTAGAAGTAGCGCAACACACCCGCCAGAAAGCCCAGCAGATTGAAGCCAAGCAGCACCAGGTAAGGCTTCGAGATATTCCAGTCGAAGAAGCTCTGCTCGATCAGACCGCCCTTGGCCGTCACGTTGAACTTGCCGTATCGCGGGTTGATGAACGCCACCGTCGTGGGCAGCGCCACGTACCACGCCAGCACGGCTTCATAGACATCCGACCAGAACGAATGGCGATACTTGCCCTGGATGCGTGAGTTGGCGATGTTCGCGTGTGCGATATGCGGTAACACATAGGCGCAGATGCTCAGGGCCGCCGCCTGCACGATATGCAATCCGAAAAACAGATAGGCGATCGGCGCGAGCAGGAAGATGATGCGCGGAATGCCATAGAAGAAATGCAGCATGCCGTTCGCGTAGCAGATCCGCTGTCCGAACTTCAATCCGCGTCCGAAGAGCGGGTTGTCGACGCGGAAGATCTGCGCCATGCCGCGTGCCCAGCGAATGCGCTGGCCCACGTGACTGGAGAGCGACTCGGTCGCAAGACCCGCCGCCTGCACCACTTTCAGGTACACGGTATTCCAGCCGCGACGGTGCATCTTGAGCGCCGTGTGGGCGTCTTCCGTCACCGTCTCGACGGCGACACCGCCGACTTCGTCGAGTGCGGTACGCCGCAATACAGCACACGAGCCGCAGAAAAACGAGGCATTCCAGAAGTCGTTGCCGTCCTGCACGATTCCGTAGAACAGTCGCCCTTCGTTGGGTACCGCCCCGCGCGTGGCGAGGTTGCGCTCGAACGGATCGTCGGAGAAAAAGTGGTGCGGGGTTTGCACGAGCGAGCAGCGCGGGTCCTTGAGGAAGGCACCCATCGTCGTCTGCAGGAACGAGCGCACGGGAATGTGATCGCAGTCGAAGATGGCGACGAACTCGCCCTGTGTCTTGCCCAGCGCATGGTTGATGTTGCCCGCCTTGGCATGCCGATTGTCGGGACGCGTCACGTAGTGCACCCCGGCGAGCGCAGCGAATTCGCGCATCTCGTCGCGGCGTCCGTCGTCGAGCAGGTAGATATTGAGCTTCTCGGGCGGCCAGTCGATCCCGCAGGCGGCATACACCGTCGGGCGCACCACGTCGAGGCCCTCGTTGTACGTGGGAATATAGATGTCGACGCTGGGCCACTCGCGCGTGTCCGGCGGCAGCGGCGTGATGCGGCGCTGCAACGGCCAGACCGTCTGGATGTAGCCAAACAACAGGATCATCCACGTGTACATCTCGGCGGCCACGAGGGTGTAGCCGACCGCCGCCTCCGGCAGGGTGTCGAACGCCAGCGATTGCGTGAGACGCCACCATACATAGCGGATCGTGGAAATCAACGACAAACCGATCAGCACGAGCACCGAATACTGACTGTCGAGCCGGCGGAATACCAGCGCCAGCGTGAGCGTGCAGATCGAGAACAGCAACTGCTCGAACGGCTCGAACGGTGTCGTGACGATCCAGAACACGCCGACCAAGCCGAGCAGCGCGACAACGGCCGATGTGACACGCCACTGCATCACGCGCGCGAGTTGCGCGTCGAAGCGATGGGCGAGCTGCGCGGGGGTGTCGGGCGGAATGCCGAAGAGCGTCTGCACCAGCCACAGGCGCGCGCGTTCGTTGTTGTCCCGGAGCGCCAGCCAGCCGACGTACGGTGGGAATGCCGGGCGCCGATCGGCCCGGCGCCACACCAGTGCCTGCACCATCTGTCCGACGCTCGCATCGATCGGAACGTCGAGCCGATGCGTGACACGCGCGTTGATCCAAGCCAGTGCGCGCGCGGGATAATCAGTGCGTCCGGCGCGCGGCGGCGGAAACAGGAGACGCAACCACCAGTCGCGCCATTGATCCAACCGATTCACCTCAAGTCGCATCGCCAGGCGCGTCACCGCGTGGTCGCCAACCTGCGTGACCCAGCGTTGATGACTCGGCGAACGCAAGGTCGCCGCAAGCGTCCATTGCAGCAGACTCGGCGGGCGCCCGTCCGCGCGCGGTGGCACCGCGAGACGCACCACCAGAATCTCGCTGCCGAGCCGGTAAAGGGTGCGCAATGCGTCGCGGATCATGCGCGGCCCCCGGTGTCGGTCACCGCATCAATCGGCGTCGTGGCATGCAGCAACCATGCGGCCAAATGGGCGAAATCGAGCGCAGCCTGCGATCCCTGCGCCCCCATGGCCAGGGTCTGGCCGCTGGCCGCCACCGTGCCGATCGCGTCGTCACGATGAATGCGCAACGGCACACTGGCGTCGCCCGCGCGGGACTGGATCAGATGGAGGAGATCGTTGTTGAGCGCAGAATTGGCGGCATCGAAGTTCGGCACCATCTGAGCGCGGCCCGCGCACGCCGCGATCAGGTCCAGCTGCGTGACGTAGCCGGTCGTCGTCACGGGCACCACGCCAAGGACGAGGTCGGCGGCCGCCACGGCGGCCTGGGCAATGACATCGGGCAAGCGCTGCGTGTCCATGAGGACGCGCGTGCCCTCGGGCAAACCCATCGCGTCGAGATGACGACGCAGCCCGCCGGCGTCCTGACGCAGCCATTGGCCAATGGCGCTCAGACTCGCCGCCTCGCTGCGACCGGCAGGCAGCAGCGACACGCGCGCCGGCGTCTCGCACAGCACACTACGCCAGCCGTCCGGCGCAACGCTCGGTGACAGCACGCCTGCCGCGCACGTCTCGCGCAATCCGAGCAGCGCACCGATGCTGTTTTGTGCGTCGAGTTCAAGCACGGCGACCGGATGCGATGCCTGCGCGAGTTCTGCGGCCAGATGGGCCGTCACCGTACTGCGCCCCGCGCCACCGGCGCTGGAAACAACGGCAATGAGTGTCAGCATGTGGCCCCCTTCCCCGCCCAGGCATCGGAGATGTGGGACACAACGGCGGCGAAGGCAAAATCGATGCGAGCGCGCATGGGTCAGTAACTCCAGATCGGGCGTACCGGCGACGGCGGCATCGGCACATCACCACGGCGGGCGTCGAAGTGATAGCGCAGGTAGACGAGGAAGCGATTCGGCGCGTAATAGTCCGAACGCTCGAACTGCGCCTGAGCGCCGATCACCCAATGACGGTTGACCCAGTATTCGGCACGCCCGAGAAGCGAAAACCCCACGCCGAAGCCGCCGCCCGAGCCGTACGTCAAGTTGCCGCTGGCCGATTGCAGCGTACCGTCCGTCGGGAAGTACGGCATCGCTTTCTCCTGACTTTGCGAGACGGACACCGACCCGCGCAGGTAATACGACCAGCGCTGTGTGCGGCCGTACCACTCCAGCGGCAGCGTTAGCGACACATAGGTTTGCGGGCTGTAGTAACCGCCATGGCCATAGGTATAGAACCGCTCATTCTGCGCAAAGCTGTCGAAAAACACCGTGACACCGGTGTTCATGCGCATGTCGCGCCGGTAGACGAGCGGCAGGTCGACACCAGCGCGCGCCGACACCTCCGAGTTGTTGAGCACATTCTCGCCGGTCAGTCGCGCCACGCTCGCTTCGCCAAAAATGCCCCACTTCAGGAAGTCGCGCGACGCGTGGAACGTCAGGGCATCGCGCCGCACCCCGCCCCATTTGCCGTCGCCGAAGATCTCGGGCAACGGCAGGTACGACCCGGCGTACGACACCATGCTGCCCGCCATCGGCCGACGCGACGCGTCGACCCAGTAGTGGTAGCGTCCCACGTTGCCGAACAGGCGCACGCCGCCGGTCACATAGGAAATGGGAAAGCCCACGGGCGTATGGCCGACGTCTGCCCGGATCCAGTCGTTCTCATAGCCGAGCATCAGCGCCTGTCCATGTGCCTTCTGACGCTTCGTGCCGTGGTCGCCCAACACACCGGGATTGGCGGCCCGGAACGCGGGCACGTTAAGCAACGGCAGCGTGCCGAACTCCGACGTGCCATTGAGCGGCAAGTCGCCAGCGTCCGCGCTTACGTAGTCGGTCTGGGCGAACACGTGGCCGTCGTAACCGAGCGCGTATTGGCCGTACACTGGCACGGCGCGCGCATTGAACATCGAGATGCCGCCGTCGCCCTTCTTCTCGTCGATTTCATAGCCCGCCGCGACATAGCTGTTACGCCGCGCTTCCAGCGAGTCGATAGCCGACTCGGCCGACGTCATGCCGTCGTAGCCGGGTAGCGCGCCTTGCACGATTTCCTCCTTGCGTGCCTGGTCGTACCATCCCTTCGCCTCGCGATAATGACGCTGCGACTGCGCGATGCGCCCGCGCTGCACGGTCACAGCGGGCGTATCGGGGAATTGCGTGCGCAACGTGTCGTTGAGTGCGATGGCCTCGTCGAAGCGATCCATCGCCGTGAGCCGTCGCACAACGCCCAGCTGTGTCCAGACGTCGCTGGGCGACGCCTCGGCCAGTGCGCGATCGAGTTCGCGGTTGGCCGCCGCGTCGTCCTGCATCTCGTAGAGCACGCGCACGAGCGACAGGCGCGCGTCCTGATCGTTCGGATCCTGGCGAAGCTGCGCTTGCGCGATCTTGCGCGCGTCGTCGAAACGGCGCTCGTCGAAGTACAGATCGCCGAGCATCGACAGCGCGCGTTTGTCGGGCGGTTGACGCGAGAGCAATGGATCGAGCTTCGCGCGCGCGGTCGTGAAATCGCCCAGCGCCCGCGCACGGTCGGCCTCGCGCAGGGCGAGACGATCCTGCAAGTCCTGCCGTTCGGCGCGCTGATCCGCCCCGAGCGTGGCCGGATCGATGCCGGCCAGGAACGTGCCCAGTTCCGCATCGCGTTCCGCCGTATCGAGCAATTCCGCGTAGCTCAGTTGTGCGTCTGGCTGCGGCTTGTCGGCGTGCGCCGCCAGCCAGTCGCGCATGAGCGCCAGCCCCGGCTCGGGCTGTCCCGCCGCCACGCGGGCGCGCGCGACTTCAGCGATCAGTTCCGGGTCGTCGCCAGCCATTGCCAAGGCATCGGCATAGCGCCGCTCGCTCTGCGCGTCGTCGCCGGCGGCATGCGCCTCCCGAGCCAGACGCGCCGTGTCGCGAATCGCGAGCGTCGTCTGCATGCGGCGGATCGACGGCGTGACGTTCGTGACCGGGATCTGCGCGAGTGCGGCACGAGCCCCGACTTCGTCGTCGATGACGTTCAAATAAAGCGCCTGCGCGTACAGCATCTGCGCGCGGTCGTCGGGCGGGAGCGGTTGATGCAGACCCTCGGCCATCACGTCGCGACCGATCTGCGGCAGGGGCAGCTTCC
>NZ_KB290495.1:98614-115298 GCF_000282835.1 Pandoraea sp. B-6
AGGCATTGCCCGGGTCGAGCGCGACGGCGCGCTCCAGGGCCGCGAGCGCCGGGCCGTGATGACCTTGTGCGATCGCGCGCTCGGCGTCGTCGGACAAGGCAGCGGCCTCGGCCTTGTCGAAGCGCGCCGTGTCCTGTGGGAAGCGTCGTCGCAGATCGCCGAGCAGGGTCGCCAGTTCGGCGCGGCGCTCCTGGCGCGAATACAAGGTAATCAGGCCACGCAATGCCGTGTCGTTATCCGGCTCGATCCTCAGCGCCTGCTGGAAGAGCCGCTCGGCATCGTCGTTGCGCTTGTCGTCGAGCGCAATCTCGCCCAACAAAGCCAGACCGTCGGGATTGCGCGGGTCGCTGGCCAGGGCGCTACGCACGAGCCGGTCGGCCTCGGCCAGACGACCGGCGTCGCGCGCGGCGCGCGCCTCGGTCATCGCGCCCCAGAAGCGCGACGTCTGGAGCAGCGCACGCCACTTGTTCGCGTTTCCCGGATCCTTGCGCAGCGCCTGTGAAAACAGCGCTTGCGCCGCCTGATGATCGCCTTGACGCATCTTGACGAGCCCCAGCGAGCCGAGCAGTTCGCCGTCGTTGGGGCGCTTGGCGCGCGCCGCGTCGAGCGACGTCTGCGCGTCGCTCAGCCGCCCCTGATCGAGCGCCTTGATGCCAGCCTGCCTCGCCTGATAAGCGGGATCGTTGAGCATCCGCGTGCGGGCTGCCTGTTGCGCGTTGAGCTTGTCGTACGCCGCGCGGATCTCGGTATCGTTCGGCGAGAGCGCGAGATAGCGCTGATAGAGGGGCAGCCAGGCCAGATTGCCGTCCGCCCGCGACAATCCTTTCTGCCAGAGCGGCAGCAAGGCGTTCAGATCGGCGTCGGGCCGCGCCGCGAGTTCGGCGACCATTCGCGTGCCTGCCAAGCGACTCGCCGGACGGTCGATCATCAACTCGGCCAGCGATTGCGATGCGCGCGAATCGCCAGGCGCGTCCTTCGCGAGCGCTGCCAGCCCCCGTTGCGCCGCGGGCCAGCCGTGGGTGGCATTGGCTTGCGCCCGGTAGTACTCGACGCCAAGATCGCCACTGGGCGGACCGTCGGGAAACAGCGCCTGGTACTGCGCGAAGGCGGCGTCGGCCTGTCCGCTGCGCTGGAGCAGTCGCGCGCGCGCCATGCGGGATTTGTCGACGGTGTTCACGCGGATCACGTCGGCCAGCGCTTGGGTGGCGGGCGCGTTCGGATAGCGCGCCTGCAACGTCTGCAAGGCCTTGCTCGCTTGCTCTGGGTGATTTTCTTCACTCTCGATCTGGCCGAGCAGCGATAGCACGTCAGGTTGCTCCGGTTGCACGAGCAGCGCCTTTTCCAGCGCTGCGCGAGCAAGATCGTTGCGATGACGGGCGTGCCAGAGCGTGGCGCTCGCAAGCAGACGGCTCACGTCGCGATTGGCGGCCACGACATCCGGCTTGCCGCCCTCGCCCGGGCTCGGCGCGGCGCGCGCGGGGACAACACCGGCGGCCATCAGCACACAGGTCAGACACGCGGAGCGAATCACCGTGTTGCGCAAGTCGCCTCCCATGGCACCTGCAACATGCCGTCGGCGGCGAAACGGAAGCGCCCATCGCGCCAGCCGAGACCGAACAACGAGAGCACCGAGCTGTAGTAGCCGGGTGCCGCTTGCGCCTCGAGCGCGCGCGCACGCGTCACTTGCGCCTGCGCTTGCGCGGTATCGCCCACCGCCTGAAGCAGCGGCACAAGGGCCGCCGAAAAACCGGACCCGCCGGATTGACTGGCCGTGCCGTCGCGCGTATCGACCCGTTCGGGCGGCGCACCGTGAGCCGCGACAAACTTCAGCATGCCGCCGAAGGTGTGCATCAATGCGTGAAAGTCATCGCTGCCGGGCGCGAGCATGCCAGCCCATAGGTAGACACGAATCGCGTTGTAGCTGCCCTCGCCCTTCGTGTCCGGATCGATCTCGAAACCGCGGCCCGCACGATACATCGCCCATTCCGGGGCGAATCCCAGCGGTGGCGCCGTCAGCGTGATTTGCTTGAGCGATGACGGGATCAGTTGGGCCCAGCCGCTTTCGGGAAAGCGCCCCGCCAGATAGCGCACCACTTGCATCGGCACATAGCTGGGATTGAGCCGCCACAGATCCTTCGCGGGATGAAAGCCGACCGGCGCCGGCAGCAGCGTGCGCCCGAGACCGGGCACGACATCCGTCTCCTCCGACACAATGCGGCGTGCAACGAGGGCGCCCAGCGCGGTATACCGCCGCACGTTCCACAATCGCCCTGCCTCGCCCAGCGCGTAGGCGATCCACATATCGGCGTCGCTCGCCGGGTTACGGTCGAGCACGCCCCATTGCCCGTCGTCCTTCTTGCCCCAGAGCCATGCGGGCAGGTGAGCGGTCAAATCGCCCTGCGCCAGATTGTTGACGGTCCAGTCGAGCACCTTGTCGAACGTGACGCGATCGTTGGCCATCAGCGCGAAGGTCAGCGCATAGGCCTGACCTTCCGACACCGTGCGCTGATCGTCCATGCTGCGATCGATCACGCGCCCGTCGTCGCTCAAAAAGCCCGCCTTGAAGCGTGTCCAGTCAGGCCAGTCGACCGTGGCACAGGTTCGCAACTTCGTCGTGGTCGTGGGCGCGGCCTTCGCCGGCGCGCTGTGCGCCGGGTGTGTCAATCCGCCGAGCACCGGCAACGCACTGCATGCGGCGAGCGCACGCAGCACGGCACGACGGCGCCGGCCCACACTTTCGGCGCGTGTCATTTACTGCTCCAGACGACGCGCAGCACGCCGCTGCAACCAACCGAAGCACTTGAGCGCAATGGCGAACGCCGCAAGCAGTGCGACGAGCCCCACCAGAATTGGATGGCTTGAAAGGTGATAGCGAATGCGGGTCCACCAGCTCACATCGCCCACGAAGTAAGTCTGGCCAAGGCGGAATGAATCGGCACGATCGCCGCTGAACACCGCGAGATCGCCATGGATCTCCGCCCGTCGGGCGTTGTCGCCGATGGCATCGACCACGCTGAGCAATGCGTCGTCGCTCGACGCATTGATCGCGACCACCGAGCGCGAGCGGGTCACCGGCGACTCGAATCCGATGAGCGCGGCGAGCGGCCCCTTGGACAATGCGTCCATGTGCGCCGGCCCGACAGGGCTTGCCGCAAGCGCCGAGCCTATCGCACCGTCGCCCCGCGAGGCCTGCGGCTGGGCCGTCATGACCCGGCGCGTCTGGTCGATGATCAGCGGCAGATTTTTGCCCCACTTGACCAAGAGGTCAGCCACCTCCTGGCCGCCGACCATCAGGAGGTCGCGATCCTTGAAGCGGTCGGTCTGCGTCGTGTCGAGCACTTCGAAGCGATCGGCATAGACGCCAGTCGACCGGCCGAACTGGCCGAGCGTCGAAAAGACGGCTTCGAGCGCCGCGGTGTCCGGCGTCTTCGACATCACGATGGCCGTCTGCGCTAGATCGGCGTACTTCGTGAAGGGGAATCCGCTGCCGACGAAGAAGCTCAGGTTCGGCATCTCGGCGTAGTGCGGCAGGCCGCTGAAATCGATGGTCGAATCGGCGTCGATGGCCGAACGTGCCGCGTGGGTGATCGACTGACTGCACATCCCGTCCTTGTGCGGCTCCATCGCGAACTGAAACGACAGCGAATTGCGCGACGCCACCTGGAACGCGGGGATGCGCACTTCCTTGCGATCGGCCATCGTGCCGTCGGAGAGCAACTCCACGAGCATGTGGCTCTTGTCGATACTGGCGCCCGAGGCGCGAAGACGATAGGCGCGCACGAACTGATCGTTGATCGACACGCTCATCGACGAATCGTCGGGCTTCGCCGGCGGCGTGTAGCGGTACTTCAGATCCATCGGCACGCCCGTGTTCTGCCACGTGAGCAGATCGGCGGGAAGATTGAGGCGGAGACGAATCGGCCACGGCATGTAGCCGCTCGCTTGCAGGTCGCTCGGATTGTCGACCAGTTCGCCGAACTTCACGGGGCGGTCGGTGCGCACCCACCGCGGCGCGTCGTACGCCGCGCGCGGTGGCATCGGCGTGAGCGCGTCGATGCGCATGGCGTCGCCCGACAATGCGGCGCGTCCCGAGACGAGCGCGAGCGCGGCCGTCTCCAGATCCTTGGCGTCGCGGCCCTGCACGACGAGCAATTTGAGCGACGGATCGTCCGGATTCGACATCATGCGCAGGGTCGGGGCATCGACCTTCGGCAAATCGAGTCCCGGGAGCATCGTGTCGTTCGTGACGAACACGATGGCGTGCTTCGACGGCAACGTCTTCACGCTGACAGGGAAGCGCGTACGGCGATAGTCGCCGATGGCGCCCGCCCACGTCGCCACCACACCGGCGGCATGCACCACGGCGAGCGACGGCGGCGCACCGAAGACGAACGGAACGGTCTGGTCCCGGTTGTCGTGACGGTCGAAGAACGGCGCGGGCAGCAAGGCCAGATCATTGCGCAGCGTGAGCGCCTGCGTGCTCGTAACGATCTCGCTCTGCGGACTGATATCCGCCCATAGACTGGAGTGCAACGGATCCTCACACTCCATTGTGTAATGCCCGATCAGCACCAGTCGCACGCGGTTGAAACCCGAGAGCAAGCGGGGGTCGAGTGCAATCTCGCGCACCAGGTTCTTGCCGCCGTCCTGCTTGTTGAACGGCAGCGTGGCGACCAGTTCTTCGTTCAGATATATCTTGAGTTGCGAGAGATCGGGAATCAGCGCGGGCGAATAGGTGTAGCGCAGCCGCAACAGCGCCGAGGCGACCGTCTGATCGAGTCGGATTCCGAAGTTGACGTCGCCCGATCCTTCGGTGCCGCGCAATCGCAGGCCATCGGTCTGGCCCAACTGGGCAAACGTGACGGTGCGCTGGCGGGTACCGGCCGATGCCGCGGCAAGCGCCACGGTGGTCCCTGACGGGTCGGGCGACGCCGCGGCGCCCGACGCTGCGCCCAGCGCGGCGACGCCGCCTGTCGGCAGCGCCATCGGCGCCTTTGCTGCCCGGCTTGCCGCCGGTGCCGCGATCGCCAGGCGAGTGCCCGCAAGGTCCATCGCAGTGGCAGCTAGCAGACAGATGGCGGAGATTTTTTTGTAACGCGACCAAGACGCTCGAAGCTGCATGTGCGATGCCTCATCTGTTCTTGTGCTGCATTATTGCCGCTCTCACATGAGGCTTGCCCAAAGGACCCGACGTCTCACCACGTCGTTGTCCGGCAATCCTAAGATTGCCGGTGTCCGGCGGACCTGCACAGCATGCGTGTCTGACAGCGGTAGATGCGCCATGCTAGCCTGCCTGAGTGAGAGGAATCAAGCGAACTTTGGGCTTCGGTCACTGAAGGCCCGGTGCACCGGCTGACCGGCCGGCAGCGAAATTGCCCTGCTTTCGAGGCACCTATACAATGCCTTGAATGCGCCAGACCGAACCCTCATCCGCCAAGGTCACGTTGCCCATGACAACTGTCACGCCCAACCCGCAAACCGCCGACGCGACGATCGAGCGTCGTTATCCGTCGGATATCGATCGGTTGCGCGAAGTCGTCGGCGTCGATGTGCTGCCGTTCTATCGCGACGAACAAGCGATCGTTGCCAACCGGCAGGCGCGCGAACGCTGGCCGCATCTGGTCGCCTTCGCTGACTCACGCGGCGCTGCATCGACGCTGTCGGCCGCATCGGCGGCGACGACTGTCGCGCCGCGCTCCAGCGCGCGCTGACCTCGCATGCGCGACACCTCGATCGTCGCCGCCTTCGATTTCGACGGCACCATTTCCACCACCGACAGTCTTCGCATCTTCGTGCGCGAGACGGTCGGCACACCGCGCTTCGTGGCTGGGGCCCTGCTCGCTTCGCCGTGGCTGATCGGCGCAGCGCTGCGTGTGGTCGACCGGGGCACCGCGAAGGCCGCGTTCCTGCGCGCGTCGCTGGGTGCACGCACACGGGCTCAGCTCGAGTACGATGCCAAGCGGTTCATCACGCAGCATTTGCCCCGCCTGCTTCGTCCCGAGATGCTCGCGCGTTTGCGACAGCACCGGGCGATGGGACACCGCATCGTGCTGGTCAGCGCCTCACCCGGCTTGTACTTGCGCCTATGGGCCACCTCGGTCGGTTTCGACGCCGTTCTCAGCACTGAGCTGGCGTATGACGAACTCGGTCGTTTCTCCGGCCAATTTGCCGAGCCGAATTGCTGGGGACCGGAAAAAGTGCGGCGTCTCGAAGCCTGGTGGGCGGCGTCGCCGCCGCGCGTGCTGTTCGTCTATGGCGACAGCCGGGGCGACAAAGAAATGGCCGAGCGCGCCGATTACGCCTGGATCCGTGGTCAGGGCAAGCTCATGCCACTGCCCGATGCCGACGCATCGCGGCAGGCGCCCTGACGACGACGGATCGTCCGCACATGCCCACGACGCCAGAGCCCCGCCGCCGCGTTGCCTGGATGTCGCGGCTGGTGCGACTCGAACCCGTAGCATTCTCCCGATGGGACGCGGTGCATGCCGCGCTCTCCGTTGCCGTGCCCACCGCCATCGGCGCGGCCATCGGTCATGGCGCAGACGCCTCGCTCATCGCGCTCGGCGCGCTGCCCGCCATCGTCGGCGACCGAACCGGCCCCTATCACACGCGGGCACGCTCCATATTGCTGACCGTCGCCACCGGCGTCATGGGCTTCTACACCGGCATGCTCATCCACGACCTCGGCATGTCGCACCCGTGGGCCGCGCATGGGCTGCTGCAAGCGGCGATCCTGCTGCTCAGCTTCATCGGCACATTCGGCAACGTCGCGTCGGCGGCGACCTTGCAGGGCGCCGTATACCTGATCGTCGGCTGGGGCCTGGCCCTTCCACCGCCCGAATGGCGCGCGCCGCTGCTGCTTGCGGCGGGCGGGGTGTTCAGCGTGCTGCTCATGGCCGTTCACTGGCTGCGGCACCCGGGCGCCGCCGAGCGCGACGCCGTCGCCGCGATCTATCAGCAACTGGCCAACGTACTCGACGCGAGCGGTACGCCGCGCGTCAGGCTCGCGCGCCGCTCGCTCGAGAACGCCATTGCCGCGGCCTACGACACGCTGTTGAGCGCGCGCGCGAGCACAGCGGGCGGGTGGGGAGTGCTTGAGCGCCGGGCTGCCCAGATTCTGGCGGCCGAGCCCATCACCTCGGCCGTCATCGGCCTTGCGCAGGGTGGCAGGCCGCTTCCCGCACCACTCGGACGCGCGTTGTACGGCATTGCCCGGCGCATTGCGCGCGATCGGCAGCTCGACGTGGCGGCCACCGTGGCGGTGGCAAAAGACAACCACGCGCCGGCGCTCGCGGCGGCGTTGCATCGCGCCGAACCGTTACTCACTGGCACCGTGCATGCGGCCGAAGCGCCCCTGGTTGCCTTGGCGCGTCATCGGGCGCGTGCCACGCCCGGACGGCAATGGATACCGAAGTGGCCGTGGCCCGACGTATGGCGGTACTTGCTGCGAATTGGCTTGTGCGTGCTGGCCGCGCAGATCTTCATTGCGCTCACGGCACTGCCGCGGTCGTATTGGGTGCCGCTCATCGTCGTGGTCATCTTCAAGCCGAACTATGGCTCCGTGTTCGCCCGTGCGTTGCAGAGCGGCGTGGGCAGTATCGTTGGCGTTGCCGTCTCGGCGGCCGTCGTCGCCATCGACCGGAACGGGTGGGTCAGTCTTGCCGTGCTCGTCCCGCTGGCGGCGTGTCTGCCGTGGGCGTTGCGGCGCAATTACGGGTTATTCAGCGCCTTGTTGCTACCGATACTGATGTTGGTGATGGGCGCATTGCAGCCGGGCAGTCAGGGCATTGCATTTGCGCGGTTCATCGATGCCGTGGCGGCGTGCGCGATCGTGTTGCTCGTGGGGTATTTACCGTGGGCCAAGTGGGAGCGGCATCAACTCGACGAGCGCGTTGCCAATGCGCTCGATGCGCTGGGTCGATATGCGGCGCTTGCCGACACGCAAGATGTCGATGCAGCGTTTGGTGCTCGGCGGGTGGCCTACAAAGCGCTCGACGACGCGCGTATTGCGTTACAGCGGGCGTTGTCCGAACCGCCGATGGTGAGTCGTCGGGCGGCGCGCTGGTGGCCGGCGCTAGTGGCCTTGGAGCGTGTGGCCAATGCCATTACGGACATCGTTCCCCGAGCGGGGGCGCATGACGCGCAGGTCAATCCGGGGGCGGCGGTGCTCACGCGGATGGCGGCGGCGATTCGGCATGGTGGGTTGGGGCCGGCGATGCCGTCGGCGTTGGCAGCGGGAATAGATCCGGGGTTGGACGAGGCGTTGCGCGCGGCCATTGGCGTGTTGTTTGGCGATGCGAAAAAGGCGGGCTGAACGGCATGTTGGCGGCGACCGGGCGGCACTGATTCCGGTCGGAGGGGAGACAACGCAGGCATAATGCGGGCTTCCGGCGCATCCTGAGGGAAGTGAAGAAGACGGACCGGAGCCCCTTTCTGCAGCGAGTTGGGTTTATGTTTGAGAGGCGGAAAGGGGCTCCGGTCCGTCTGGGGCGGGCTTCCCGACAGAGGTTGATCTCCCGACAGAGACAGGCTCCCCGTCAGAGGGGGGGCGTCCCGCCCAAGCTTCCGTGCGCCGCCACGCTATTCAGAAGACATCGCATGAACACTACCCCGACGCTAGCCTGGACCGAAGACGGTCGCCCCGTGACTGCACGCTGGCGTTCCGAAGCTGGCGTAACGCCGCCGCACCGAGTGGAAGTCGTTGACGACACCGTGACGGCAGACGAGGCCTATCATCTTGCCTGTGGCGGAACGGCCTTGCTGTACCGAGGCGACTACCAGAATGCGCGTCAGTTGCTGCAGGCGATGGCGCGGCGGGTAGATCGTCCGCCGCATCGTCCGCGCCGCAAGCCCGCGGCCAAGGGCGAGGCAGCCCTCGCCAGCCCGGCCGACGCCTTCCACAAGTATCGGATGGCGCAAGCGCAGCGTGCCCGCATCCTTGGCATGGTGCTGATACCGCTGGACGCTGACTATGGCATTCCGTTGCGCCGCGCGCCGGACGTTCGCGAGGCGTGCGCCGAAGCTTGGGGCGCGCCGGACACCACCCCCTCGGTGGCATCGCTGCGCGAAATCCTCGGCTTGATCGGGGCCCATGAATGGCGCAAGAAGGGTGTGCCGATTGCGGCGTTGGCCGCGTCGATTCACCCCTGGTACGGCGTGTATTCGCCCATACGTGGCGAGTATCTTCAACTGATCGATCAGGCGCCGCTGCCGGCCAAGACCCTGGCGTTCGACATTGGCACAGGCACCGGCGTGATTGCCGCGGTGCTTGCCCGTCGCGGCGTGCAGCAGGTCGTCGGTACGGAGCGCGATGCCCGTGCCCTGGCGTGTGCACGCGAAAACATTTCGCGGCTTGGTTTCGATCGCGCCGTGAAGATCGTCGATGCCGACCTGTTTCCCGAGGGCAAGGCACCGCTGATCGTCTGCAACCCGCCGTGGGTGCCGGCCAAGGCAAACGCACCCATCGAGCATGCAATCTACGATCCGGACAGCCAGATGCTCAAGGGCTTTCTGAACGGCCTCGCCGCCCACCTGAGTCCCGGCGGCGAAGGCTGGCTGGTACTGTCCGACCTGGCGGAACATCTGGGCTTGCGCACGCGCGAGACCTTGCTCTCGTGGATTCACGGCGCTGGCCTGGTGGTGCTCGCGCGTCACGACGTGCGCCCGCACCATCCCAAGGCCAGCGACGCGAACGATCCGCTGCATGCGGCACGCGCCGCCGAAGTGACCTCGCTGTGGCGTCTCGGCGTTCGTCCGGCTTGAGGGTCGGCGATCTCGGTTGACGCTCGGTTGACGTGGACCACGCCCGGCGGCCACCCCGGCACCGGGCTCGCGCGATATCAGCGCTGGGCCTGAAGATAGGCCGCGGCGCCGTCGCCCGCTACACACGCGCTCGCAAAGCACGCCGTGAGCAGATAGCCGCCGGTGGGCGCTTCCCAATCGAGCATCTCCCCGGCGCAAAACACGCCGGGCAAAGTCTTCACCATCAAGCGCGCGTCCAGCGCTTCCAGCGCGACACCCCCGGCACTGCTGATGACCTCGGCAATCGGCCGCGTGCGCAACAGCGTCAATGGCAAACGCTTGATGCCGGCGGCCAGCGCCGCCGGGTCGTCGAACGCCTCACGCGGCAAACACTCGCGCAGCAACGCCGACTTCACGCCCGCGAGCCCCAGGCGACTCTGCAGATGGCTCGCCATCGAGCGCGAGCCTCGCGGCCGGCCCACTTCCTCGGCGACACGCTCGAGACCCCAGTCCGGCAACAGATCCAGATAGACCTGCGTGCTGCCCTCGGCACGAATCGCATCGCGAATAGGGGCGCACAACGCATACACCAGACTGCCTTCGATGCCCTGCGCCGAGATCACGAACTCGCCTTTGCGCGTCGTGCCGTCCCGTAAAGTCATCGTGACCGATTTCACCGGATGGCCCGCGAACCGCTCGCGCATGTGCGGCGTCCAGTCCGACTCGAAGCCCGCATTGGCCGGCAACAGCGGTGCGACCGCCACGCCATGATCGCGTAGCCACGTCACCCAGGCGGCGTCCGAGCCCAGTTGCGGCCAACTCGCGCCGCCCAGCGTCAGCACCACAGCCCTCGCCCGCACGCGGCGCTCGCCCCCGGGCGTTGCAAACCGCAAATCGTCCGGGCCGGCCGACGCCCGGGCGTCCCAGCCCAGCCAGCGATGCCGCACATGCAGCCTCACGCCCGCCGCGCGCAAACGGGTAAGCCATGCCCGCAACAGCGGTGCCGCTTTCATGTCAACGGGAAAAACGCGACCGGAACTGCCGATAAAGGTATCGATGCCCAGCCGATGGGCCCATGAGCGCACATCGTCCGCGCTGAACCGGCGCAACCACTGTGCCACTGCGGCCGCACGTTTGCCGTACCGGGCCACGAACGGCTCCGCAGGCTCGCTGTGCGTGAGATTCATACCGCCCTTGCCGGCCATGAGGAACTTGCGCCCGACCGACGGCATGGCGTCGTACACATCGACGCGCCACCCCGCCGCCGACAGCACCTCGGCCACCATGAGACCCGCGGGGCCCGCCCCGATCACGGCCACGTCGATCGTCTCGGCGGGAGCAAGGGTCGAAGTGTCAGACGGCGAGAGAGAAGCGCTGGATGGGGGCATGCTTGGAAATGATGTCGCGAAATCACGGCTGTCGCACCATGCCGGGCGGGCGCAGGATACTCGCAGGCGCGGCGGCGAAGGCCGCTATTGTCCCACAGCACCGACAAGACCGTCCGTGCTTTGGCGTTACAATCGCCCCCCATTCATGCTTCCCCCTGGAGTCGCGCATGTCGTCAGCCGATCCCACGTCGATCGGACGCACCGCTTACGCAAGTTTTGCCGAGCGCTACGCCGAGATTGCCGTGACTAAACCGCATAACGCCCTTTACGAGCGCCCTGCCACGCGCCACCTGCTCGGCAGCGTCGGCGGCCTGCATGTTCTCGATGCCGGCTGCGGCCCGGGTATCAACAGTGCGTGGCTCGCCGAGCAAGGCGCGACGGTACACGGCATCGACGTCACACCGGAGATGATCGCGCTGGCGAGAAAGCGCTGCGAAGGACTCGCGGCAACGTTCGACGTTCAGGACCTGGGCGCGCCGTTCTCCTCGTTGACCGACCACCGCTTCGACGCCATCGTCAGCGCCCTCGCACTCGATTACGTGGAAAACCTCGGACCGGCGTTTCGCGAGTTCGCGCGGGTTGCCAAGCGCGGCGCGACGCTCGTCTGGTCGATGGGGCATCCGATGCGCGACTGGCTTGACGAGCGCACCCGGCGCAACCGCCCCTACTTCGACGTCACGCGATTTGGCATGTACTGGAGCGGCTTCGGGGAGCCGAAGCCCTATGTGGAGTCATACCGGCGACCGCTCGCGGGCATTCTGAATGCCGCGGCAGACGCCGGCTGGCAACTCGAGCGCATGGTCGAACCGCTGCCGTTGCCGGAGATGGCCAGCGTCGACCCAAGGCTTTACCGCGAACTCTCGCAAGCGCCCGCCTTCCTTTGCCTGCGCGCACGCCTGGCCAAACCGGCGGGCTGAAATGCCCGCGGCGATGCGTCTGGCGACGCGTCACGTCACGACTCGTCGCGCGCCCCCCAGGGAATAAGCATCGTGGCCGTGCACGTCGCCCCCACCAACACCGCGGCCACGCCGTAGCGCGACACCTCCGGCAGGTTGAACAGCAGGCCATGAATCGTGGCGAATATGCCTCCGAGCGTCACAAATGCGGCGATGGAGGCAATCACGACGCGGGTATCGGAACACATACGGCACCTCGCAACGAGACCACGCGCGTTGCGAAGCGTTTCATGCGGGGAAATCGGCCCGACCCGGAACGTGCCCGGCCAGAGCTGCGCGACTTTCGGCTGACTTCGACGGCGTCCCTCACTTAACAGTGTAGAACGCGGCGAACCAAACGGTTAACCCGACTCAGGGCTTGCGCTGGGTATCCTTGGAATCGCGCTCGTCGTCGCTCGGCCAGGGCGTGAGCATCGCCACGATAAACAGAATACCGAACAGCACCGTCACCACGCCGCCCTTCATGACGTGCGTTTGGTCGTAGAGCAGACCGTGGATGGTGGCGAACGCACCGGCCAGCGTCATGAAGGCCGCGATCGAGGCGATGACGACGCGAAATTCCGAACCCATAGCGACTCCTGATCGTGATCGACGAGGGTGCCGCTGACGTAACCTCTCAAGCAGCAACGTCAGCTTACGCCGATCAGTGCGGCTCGCCTATTGCGTCGCATGACGAAACGTTCGCGGGTTTGACGCGAATCAAGTCGACCAAGAAAAGTCTTCCCTCGGCGGGACGTCGGAGGTGAACGACGGTGTGCGTCGCTCAGCGCCGGGCGGCTTGCCGCCTGGCTTCGCGTACCCAGCGAAAGTGCCCGCTGCGTAACAATACGGGGCCCGAAAGCCCCATCGTCAGATATTCACGCGTGAGTGCGTGAATATCCGTTCGCCCGTGTTCGAAGGCGTGCAACAAATCGTCCGCGCGCGCCGAGTAGGCGCCGAAATGATCCTCCAGGGCTTCGGCCGACACGGCGCAATCGATCGGCCGACCATTGACGACAACCGCGAATTCAATCGTCAGATCTTCATAGTTGAATACGGGACGGTGATCCGGAAACTCGATTTGCATGGCTGCACCCCCGGCTGACGAATGGACGCGTTCGACGCATCGGCTGATACGTTGCATCCAGCATAGTGCATCGCCGAACAATCCGTGAGTCGCATCGCTTATCGGTGCGTCATTGGCGATTGGACCAGGTGCCGCGCGCCCATCATCGCATCCATCACGCGAGAAAATTTACACAATCAATTGATTTGTATAAACAATTACCCATTCACGCCCTCTCTATGCTCGAGAAATTCGACGAATCCGGTGATGAACACGGTCAGTTGCTGACGAACGGCGTCGTCCTGGAGCTTCCCGTCGGCATCGATGACCTTGTTCGCGTGCGACACCATCAGGCGCCCCTGCCACCAGGGCGTGGTCTGCAGCGTGCGCAACACCGGCATCCATGCGTTCTGGCTCAGAATCGTGCCGAAGCCGCCGGGCGATGCCCCCATGACCGCCACGGGCTTGTCACGGAACACTCGCGCACTATCGGCAGGTGGCCGCGATAGCCAGTCGAGCGCATTCTTGAACACGCCCGGCATGCCGTTGTTGTACTCCGGGGTTGCGAGCAACAAGCCGTCGGCTTGTGCGATGGCGTCCTTCAGCGAGGCGACGGCGGCTGGAATTCCCTCGCTTTCTTCCACATCGCCGTCATATAGCGGAATGCCATGCAATGTGCGGATGTCCAGCGTGACGCCGGCGGGCGCCACCGCCTTCGCCGCCGCCAGCAACGCCGTGTTGTATGAGCCCTTGCGCAGGCTGCCGGACAAACCAATGATCGTCGTCATCGCGTCGACTCCCGATGGCGCTTACGCGCCGCGTTGAAATGAATAAAGACTACCCAGGTCGAGCAATTGCGTGAGGTCGTCGAGGGCGCTGCGGCTCTCGTCGAGCAGGGCCGGGTCGGCAAGATCGCCCACGGCCAGCCGGTCACGATAGTGGCGCTTCACCCATTCGGTGAGCGTGGCGTACCGTGCGTCGTCGATCCAGAGCCCCGGGTGGGTCGCCTTGCGCTCGTCGTCGGTCAACACCACACGCAGACGCAGGCATGCCGGCCCGCCGCCGTTGCGCATGCTCTCGCGCAAGTCGAACACGTGCAACTCGCGAATCGAACCCCCACTGGCCACCAGCGATTCGAGAAAGCGCCACACGGCCGGGCGCTCACGGCACTCCTGCGGCACCACGAGCGACATCCCGCCGCCCGCCGCGGGTGCCCGCGCAAGTAACTGGCTGTTGAAAAGATAGCTGCCGACGGTGTCCTCGATCGAGACGTCGTCCGTGCCGACCTCCACCACCTCCAGCGAGGTGCCCCGGGCCGCCAGCCGCTCGCGAAGCGTCGCCAGCACCGCCGCCTGATCGACGAACGCGCGAGCATGGCAGAACAGCACGTTGCCATTGCCCACGGCGATCACATCGTTATGGAAGACGCCAGCGTCGATGGCGTCGGGATGCTGCTGTGCGAACACTACGTCGTCTGCCGCCAGCCCGTGCAGACGGGCAATCGCCTGACTCGCCTGCAGCGTCTGGCGTGCAGGGAACCGACGCGGTGCCGGCGCGTTCGCCAGATCGTCTCGTCCGTAGACGAAGAACTCGACCCCGCGCTCCCCGTAGGCCCCGCACAGCCGCGTATGGTTCGCCGCGCCCTCGTCGCCCAGGGACGGCCAGCCCGGCAGGGCGTCGTGATGCGCAAAGCGGGCTTCGTCCGGGAACGCAGTACGCAGCACGCGTGACGTCGTGTCGTGCTCGAACGCGCGATGCAACTTGCTGCACAAATTGGCCGCCGTGAAATGCACCCGGCCGTCAGCCGTGTCCGCCGAGGGGCTGACGGTGGCGGCGTTGGCCGTCCACATGCTCGCGGCCGAACTTGCCGCACCGAGCACCTCGGGCGCCGTGCGAGCCGCCTCGCGTATGACCGCCCGGTCGTCGCCTGAGAAGCCAAGCGTGCGCAACAAGGCAACCGACGGACGCTCTTGCGGCGGCAAGACGCCCTGGGCGTAGCCCAGATCGGCCAACGCCTTCATCTTGGCCAGCCCTTGCAGCGCCGCCTCGCGCGGATTCGATACGCGATTGGCGTTGTTTGCAGAGGCAACGTTGCCGAACGACAACCCCGCATAATTATGCGTGGGGCCAACCAGTCCATCGAAGTTGGCTTCGAGGGCAAAACGCGTCATATCCATTCCTGGGAAAGCGGAAAAAAAGTCGAGATAGAAAGATCAGCACGCGGCAAAGTCCAGGCCCGGACCGAGGTGCTCGGGCAGGATCACCCGCGGGGCCTCCATCGACGCTATCGGGTAGGCACAATAATCGGCCGCGTACCACGCACTGGGACGGTGGTTGCCGGACTCGCCGATGCCCCCGAACGGCGCCGCCCCGGCCGCGCCCGTCGTCGGCCGGTTCAAATTGACGATGCCCGCGCGGATCTCGGCGAGAAACTGTTCGTAACGCGCGGGATCGTCGGACACCAGACCGGCCGCCAGCCCATAGCGCGTGCGATTCGCCAGCGCGATGGCCTCGTCGAACGTGTCGTAGCGCAGCACCTGAAGCAATGGGCCGAAATACTCTTCGTCGGGTAGCGCATCGCGCGCGGCCAGCGACGTTACGTCGATCAGCCCCGGCGTGAGCAATGCCGAGCGACCGTCCGGCTGGGCGAGTGGAAGGATCGAGCGGGCGCCAAGCGTCATCAGGTCGGCCTGAGCCGCCGTCATGCGACGCGCCGCCTGAAGCGACACCACCGCGCCCATGAATGGCTGCGGATCGGCATCGTAGCGTCCGACGACGATGCGTTGCGTCACCCACGCCAGTCGTTCGATGAACGCGTCGCCGTGCGGCCCACGCGGCACGAGCAAGCGCCGGGCACAGGTGCAACGTTGCCCGGCTGAGAGGAAAGCGGACTGAACCGTCACATGGACGGCCGCGTCGATATCGGCTGGCGTATCGACGATCAGCGGATTGTTGCCGCCCATCTCGAGCGCGAGGAGCTTGTCGGGACGCCCTGCGAAGTGCCGATGCAGGGCGCGGCCCGTGGCGGAACTGCCGGTGAAACACAGCCCGTCGATACCGTCGTGCGCGGCGAGCGCCGCCCCTGTCTCGCGCCCGCCCTGCACGAGGTTCAATACCCCTGGCGGCAGGCCCGCTTCGATCCAGCACCGCATCGTTCGTTCGGCCACGCCGGGCGCCAGTTCGCTGGGCTTGAAGACGACGCTGTTGCCCGCGAGTAGCGCCGGCACGATATGCCCGTTAGGGAGATGCCCGGGAAAATTGTACGGTCCGAAAACGGCCATCACGCCATGCGCCCGATGGCGCACGACGCTCTGCCCGGCCGCCACGGCACTGCGTCGCTCGCCCGTGCGCTCCTGGTAGGCTTTTGCCGAATGCGTGACCTTCGCGGCCATCGTCGCCACTTCGGTGCGCGCTTCCCACAGGGGCTTGCCGGTCTCTCGACCGATGGCGTCGGCAAGCGTTTCGATTTGCGCGGTCACGATCGCCGCGAAGCGCTGCAACACGGCCAGTCGCTCGTCGACACTTCGACGCGCCCAATCGCGCTGTACACGACG
>NZ_KB290495.1:115308-138722 GCF_000282835.1 Pandoraea sp. B-6
CGGCGTCGACATCGGCCGCATCCGCCGCATGGCCCTGCCACACGACATCGCCCGACATGGGATCGAGCGCGCGGAATTCCGCCCCGTTGGCAGTGCGCCAGACACCTTCGACGTACAGATCGGTCATGAACGGCAATCCCCAAGGCCACGCTCGATGGAACGGCGTGCGATGCGGATCATGATGACACGGATTCGACCGCCGGAACAATGTGCGCATGCCGGACGGACCGGCAAAACCGCATGTACAGGGCGTTGCCCTGCATGGGCGACGTGATACACCGAACCGGCCAACGACGCGCATAAAATACGAGTCTGCATTTCTGGAGATCCTTCATGATGACCGACGCCAATCGTTCGGCCCTGCGCCACTGGCTAAGCGACGTGCGCGAATCGCACGACAGTGTCCCCAGCGAAGGTATCGAGCCCTGTGGCGTACGCTGGCAACGCCACGCTGAAGGGGTGCTCGAACTGACACCCGCCGACGCGGACCAGGTCACCGGCACGCTCGACGCGCGTGGCGGTCAACGCTTCGACGCCATCCTCTCGTGCGGGATTCACGGCGATGAAACCGCCCCGATCGAGATCGTTGACGGCATTCTGCGCGACATTGCCGACGGCCGCCTGACGTTGCGCGAGCGTGTGCTCGTCGTACTTGGCAACCCGGACGCCGTACGTGCCGGCAAGCGTTATCTCGAATACGACCTGAACCGGCTGTTCCAGGGCGCTCACGCCAAGCGTGCGGAGTCGCCCGCCGTGCAGCGCGCGCGTGAACTCGAAGTGATCGTGGCGCAGTTCTTCGCCGAGACGCGCGACGCACGCCGCCTGCGTCGGCACGTGGACATGCACACGGCGATTCGCGCGTCACTCTTCCCCCGCTTCGCGGTGGTGCCGAGTCCGCCGCAGCGTCCAGCAAGCGACGACTGGATCGAGACACTTGCCGCGGCCGATATCGAAGCGGTGATGTTGACCGAGCAGCCGTCCGTCACGTTCTCGTATTACACCTGTGCGAACTTCGGCGCCGAGAGCTGCACGCTCGAGCTGGGAAAAGTCGCGCCTTTCGGGCAAAACCGTCTTGACGATTTTGCCGGCATCGACGCCGCCCTGCGCCGTTGGTTGTCCGGCGCGCAGATGGGCAAGCGCGATGACGGCAAGGTGCCGCGCGCCCGACGCTTTCGCGTGGCCGCCGAGATCGTGCGCCGCACGGACGCATTCGTGCTCGACGTCCCGGCCGACACACCGAACTTCACACCCTACGTGGCCGGCACCGTGCTGGCGCGCGACGGCGAGACCACCTATACGGTTTCGCATCCGGAGGAACGCATCGTGTTCCCCAATCCCGATGTCGCGAACGGACTGCGTGCCGGGGTCATGGTCGTGCCCGATGCGTAACGTGTGACGCAAAGCACGGTCAATGCCTGATCGCGCATCGCGGACTGGCCTGAAGCCACTACGCAACTTCGCGAATGAACGACTTCAAACGACTGTTCAGGCGTGGCCGTCAAGGACAGACGGGGGTAGCATCGCCCGCTTCATTTCGTCCCTTCCTGCCTGAGGCCCGGCAACTTGCCGCCGGCCTAGTCCTGCCCACGACGCCATGCTCCGCAACTGCTTCTCGTGCCTTCCAACCATCCTTCTTGCGTCCGATACCCCGCTCGCCACCACCGAGGTGACCGACGCCGGGCGACGCGAGCCCGTCACCCCGCTGGAGGAGGATTTCGCGCGCGCCCAGCAAGCTGCCGCGCAGGCCAGCCTCGCGGCCGGGTCGCCGACCGCGCCCATGACACGGACGTACGCGTGCCCGAGCCCAGGCGCGCTCAGAGAGTCTGCGGAGTTCGCACCACGCCCCGTACTTCGGACGTTCTCGGCACCCCCCACCCCGACGCGGCCGTCGACAGTCGACGCTCCCACCTTCATGATCGACATGTACGCGGGACCGGGTGCAAGCCGCGCGCTACGCATCTTCGATGCGCTATGGCAGGAGGTTGCCTTGCCGGCCCTGAATGCGTTGGGTCCGCCCGCCGTCACCAACGGATGGCGCGCCCCACGCACGCCGCTGGCGCCGCCTTGGCCTGAGGGCCTGCCAGCGCCCGTCGACATGGCGACGCAGCCGTGGCACGACACCTTGCACACGCATCTGCATCGCCAGGCCCGAACGCTTGCCCTCCATGGGTTCGACGTTGACGACGTGAGCGATCATCTGGAAGCGCTCTTGCGCGAGCAGCGACCGGTGTTCTCCTGGCGCGCGTTCTGCATCGGCACCCTGCGCGACGCGCTGCCGTTCGCCGTCGGCTCGACGCTCGCCTCATTGTTGACTGAGACGACCGATCCCACCCGTTCCCAAGCCACGTTCTGGCCGCCGATGGCCGCACTGGCGATCGTGCTGATCAATCTGCTCGGCACGGCGGGCTTCAACGTGACCCAGCGGCAGTACCGCAACCGGATCGCGCGCACGACGCCGGCGCCTGACCTGGAAGGACTGAGCGCGATCCTCTCGACCCCTTATCGGGCGGCCTTTGCACAAGTGCTCGGCTTCGTGTTTTGTTACGGAGTGCTGCGCAATGGGGCGCGATACGGCATCGAACGCGGCATGTCACGCTGGTTTCCCGGGATTTTCACCCGGCGATTCGGCGACACCCTCCACGCGGCGCTGGAAATTCCACTGGCGCCCGTCCCAGGATTGACGCTGTTGCCGATCATCCACCAGTTGGGCACGAGTCGGCATAACGCCAGCCTGCAAATCCTCACGCAGGACAATCTGGCCGAGTTGCTGATCGAGGCCGCGCGACGTGAACCCGACGACCGGGAAGCGCCCGCAAGTCTGCAGGCGTTCGTCCGCGATGTCCGTGGCATGCTTCGCTCTGCCCCGCCCCGGCTCATCTGGTTCGCGCTCACGGCCACGTTCTACTACCTTGCATGGATGGGCGACGGCTCGGCGCACGGCCATGGCCGCGACAACGCGACGCGATGGGACGACGGCGCCAATGCCCTGAACGCCACGCAGCTCGCGCCTGACGAAGATTCTCCGAGTCTGGTGGAAGACGCTCATGTCTTTGCGGTGCTCAACGTGCTCTACGGTCTCATCGGCCTCATCTTCTCGATCGGCCACAGCGCCGCGCAGCGCGAGGACATTCGCACTGCGCACGAACGTCGTGCGCCGCGACCGAAGATCAGCACCATCACGGTGGTCACGATCGCCGACTCGGGGGTATCGTCGGCAAGCGCCATGTCGATGCGCCCCAACAGCCCGCACGGGGCCGTGACCGGGGAAGTCAATAACAACAAGGTCCCAACGCCGCCACGCGCCATCCGCGCCCTCCCCGCCCCGCTCGCATCGCACACCGCTTCGCCACCCGTCGCAGGCGACCGCCACGTCGATGACGGGCACGCGAGCCTTCGCCCGCCGGGTTCGCGCCGACACGGCACGACGACGGCGCCCGGCGCGCTGAGCCCACCGCTGCGCCGTACAAGGTGGCCCAGCGCATCATCCGACGACGCTGACGAGCCCCGCGAAACAACACCCCTGTGAGGCGCCTGCGCGGCGCACTTGCCGTGCCTGCGCAGCCGTGGCATGGTGCTTCTCACCTGCACACTTCGTGCAACCAGTACGTCCGGACGCGTGTTGATGCGCGTTCGCCCCCCTGCCTGTCGGAGCGCCCATGCTTTCCACCACCCCGAGCGAACTCGCCCGTAACCTGCTCGTGATTCTCGTGCTCAGCCTGCTGATGATCGGCACGTTATGGGTTCTGCTCCCGTTTCTGCCGGCATTCATCTGGGCGGTGACGATCGTCGCGTCCACCTGGCCATTGCTCGTTGGCCTGCAACGCCGCCTGTGGGGCAAACGGTGGCTCGCCACTACCGTCATGATCTTCGGCATGCTCGTGATCGTCGTCGCGCCGCTGTCCGCCGCGATCGGCACACTGATCGGGCACGCGTCCGACATCAGCGAGCAAGTGCACTCCATCGGGCAACGGGGCCTGCCGATGCCGCCCGACTGGCTGATCCGCATCCCCGTGGTCGGCCAACGCGCCAGCGAAGAGTGGCAGGCGCTTGCAGCGGCGGGCCCCGGCGGTCTCGTCGCGCGGATTCAGCCTTATGCCGTCAAGGCGGCGACGTGGGGATTCTCCAAGCTGGGGTCGATCGGCCTGCTCGTGGTTCACCTTGGCCTCACGCTGATCATCTCCGGCATTCTCTTCATGCAGGGAGAGCGTGCGGCGCGCGCGCTGATTCGCATGGCGCGGCGCCTCGGCGGTGATCGGGGAGAAGAATCGGTCCGGCTTGCCGGAATGTCGATTCGCGCGGTGGCGCTCGGGATCGTGGTCACGGCCGTGACGCAGTCGCTGCTCGGCGGCCTCGGCCTGTGGCTGACGGGGGTGCCGCTGTCAGGCTTCCTGACGGCGCTGATGCTGGTGCTGTGTGTCGCCCAGATCGGTCCGTTCCCCGTGCTGCTCTCGAGCGTGGCGTGGCTCTACTGGCAGGACAGTCCGACGCTCGCCACGCTGCTGCTGGTGCTCTCGGTCTTCATCGGCATGCTGGACAACGTCATGCGACCGATGTTGATCCGCCGGGGGGCCGATCTGCCGATGACGTTGATTCTCGCGGGGGTGCTGGGGGGCATGTTGACGTTCGGGATCGTTGGCCTGTTCGTCGGGCCGGTGATTCTGGCTGTGACCTATACGCTGCTGAACGCGTGGATCAACGAGGGGCTGGCCCGTCCGCCGATGTCGCCGAGCGGCGCACCGGCGGCGCCAACGTCCGCCGCGGTGGCGCCGGAGGCGTCGCCGACTGGCGCGGTGGCGCCCAAGCCCCCGGCAGTGCCGGACGACAATCATCGATGATTGCCTCGGTCTGCGACGGTGGGCTGTCACGCCCAACGGACGCATTTTTCGGATTGCTTCACCTGTCGCCGCTCGCCGCGACGTGGCTAAATACTTCCCGTCCTCACATGAATACGGGAAGTATCAAATGTCACACGCTACCGCCTCCCCGCTACCTGTTGCGCGCGCACAGCGCTCGCCGCGCGTGCCGCGCCGAGCCCGCCTCGGCGACCCGCCGCTGTTACGCCGGGTCGGCAACGAACTGACTTATACGCCCACGCGTTGCCGCGTGAGTGCAAGCCTGATCGTCGGCCGCATCAATCCGTGGTGGCAACGACTGTCGTAGGCGCACCTCGATCACACTCACCTCTGCGAGATTTCGCCAGGGCCATAAACGACAAACGCGCCGCCCGGAGAACCGGAACGACGCGTCGCGGGTGCATCCGTCAATACGCCCGGCAAACCTCCGGGCACACGTTCGCACCTCACGCCGATCGCGCTTATCTCGCCTTCGCGGGCAGGATCTGACCCGAGACCTCGCCGAAGCCCACGCGGTAACCATTCCCCTGGCACCAGCCGGCGATCATCACGGTATCGCCGTCTTCGATAAACGTGCGCTTCGCGCCGCTGGCCAGCGTGATCGGGTTCTTGCCGTTCCACGTCAGTTCGAGCAGGCTGCCGAACGAGTCCGGCGTCGGGCCACTGATCGTGCCAGAGCCCATCAGGTCGCCAACGCGCACATTGCAGCCCGAGACCGTATGGTGAGCGAACTGTTGCGCCATGCTCCAGTACATGTGACGGAAGTTGGTGCGGCAGATGGACGTCGCCTGCGCATCGCCGTCGGCTTGCATCAGCACTTCCAGCGCGATGTCGAAGGCATGGTTGCCCTGCTGCTGCAGGTACGAGACCGGCTGCGGATTCTGCTCGGGGCCGGCCACGCGGAACGGTTCGAGCGCTTCCATCGTCACCACCCACGGCGAGATGGACGTGCCGAACGACTTCGAGTTGAACGGACCGAGCGGCACGTATTCCCACTGCTGCAGGTCGCGCGCCGACCAATCGTTGAGCAACACCATCCCGAAGATGGCCGCTTCGGCCGCGTCCACGCTCAGGCTGTCGCCCAGCGACGTGTCACGACCGACGATGAAGCCGGTTTCGAGTTCGAAGTCGAGCTTGCGGCACGCGTCGAAAATCGGGCGCGGCGCATCGGGCAACTTGATCTGTCCGTTCGGGCGATGAATCGGCGTGCCGCTCACGACCACGGAGCTGGCCCGACCGTTATAGCCGATGGGGATTTCCAACCAGTTCGGCAGCAGCGCGTTGGCCGGATCGCGGAACATGCTGCCCACGTTGGTCGCGTGCTCTCGCGACGAATAGAAGTCGGTGTAGCCGGGCACTTGCACCGGCAGATGCAACGTGACCTGTGCGAGCGGCACAAGTGCCTGAGCCCGCAACGCGGCGTTTTCACGCAGGGCGGCATCGCCGTCCACGGCGAGCAGCGACGTCAGGCGCGCGCGCGTGGCGCGCCACGCCGCGCTGCCCAGTGCCACGAACGCATTGATGGCGGGCTGCGAGAAGACCGTCGCGCCACCGGCCTCGGCGACCTTGAGCACGCCGGCGGCTTCGAGCGCCGCCAGGTCCAGTACCTGATCGCCAATGGCCACGCCAACACGCGGCGTCGGTTGCGACGCGGTGCTGAACACGCCGTACGGCAGGTTTTGCAGGGGGAAGTCGGTCACGCCAGTGTTGGCGGACGCGACCCAGCTTTGTGGGAGTGCTGACATAGGGAATTCCTCGTTTGAGACAGCGCATCGGCCGGCGCTGCACCATCGAAGGGTGCGGCCGGCCGTGTCAGGGGTTGGCGACGTTGCGACGCGAGGCCGCTTACTTCTGGTTCGGGTTGAAGTGCTTCTTCAACCCTTGCCAGCAGGTGTAGTAGTTGTCCTGCCGCTGCTTGGTCTCCAGCGCGAAGCGTGTGGGGCGGATGATCGCCGGCGTCTCGAACATGAACGCCATCGTCGCGTCGACCTTGTGCGGCTGGCTCGTGTCAGCGGCAGAAGCCTTTTCAAACGTGTCCGCATCGGGGCCGTGGCCCGTCATGCAGTTGTGCAGACTGGCGCCGCCCGGCACGAATCCCTCGGCCTTGGCGTCATAGACGCCTTGGATCAGCCCCATGAACTCACTGGCGATATTGCGGTGGAACCAGGGCGGGCGGAACGAGTTTTCCATCGCCAGCCAGCGCGGCGGGAAGATCACGAAGTCGATGTCGTCAACGCCCGGCGCATTGCTTTGCGATTGCAGCACCAGGAAGATCGACGGATCCGGGTGGTCGAAGCTGATCGATCCGATCGTGTTGAAGTGACGCAGATCGTACTTGTAGGGCGCATAGTTGCCATGCCAGGCCACAACGTCAAGCGGCGAATGACCGATGTCGGCACGCCACAGCGCACCGCCAAACTTCGCCACCAGCTCGAAGTCGCCTTCGACATCCTCATAGGCCGCCACGGGCGTGAGGAAGTCGCGCGGATTCGCCAGGCCGTTCGAGCCGATCGGACCGAGATCCGGCAGACGGAACAACGCGCCATAGTTCTCGCATACATAGCCGCGCGCGCGGCCATCGGGCAGCGTCACACGGAAGCGCACGCCACGCGGCAGCACGGCGATTTCGTAGGGCGCCACGTCGAGCACACCGAATTCCGTCGCAATCCGCAAACGGCCTTCCTGCGGCACGACGAGCAACTCGCCGTCGGCGTTGTAGAAGAAGCGGCCGTCCATCGACCGGTTCGCCGCGTACAGATGAATGCCGCAACCGCGCCCGGCATCCGGGCTGCCGTTGCCGGCCATCGTCACCATGCCGTCGACGAAATCGGTCGGCGCCTCGGGCATCTGCAGTGGGTCCCAACGCAACTGGTCCGGGGGCGTCGGCACGTCGTCGAAACGGCTCAGCCAGCGCGACGCAGCGACGGCGGTGAACGGCTTGTGCATCGCGGCAGGACGAATGCGATACACCCACGAGCGACGGTTATGACCACGCGGTGCCGTGAACGCCGTGCCCGAGAGCTGTTCCGCATACAGGCCGTACGGCGCACGCTGCGGAGAGTTCTGCCCGACAGGCAGCGCACCGGGCAATGCTTCGGTCGCGAACTCGTTGCCAAAACCGGACAGGTAGCCCAGCTCCCCCTGTATTTGATCTGCTTGACGCATAAGTAGCCTCGTCTCCTGATGTCGAATGGAAATATTGTCCGACAAGCGATGACATTTTGCGATATAAATAGACGAATCCACTCTATTCATAACGCGAATAATATCGCCGCCTCATGATTTCCTTACGCGACGTCGATTTGAACCTGTTGGTCGTCTTTCAGGCGGTACTCACGCATCGGAGCATTTCTCAGGCCGCACGCGAATTGGGGCTGTCTCAACCCGCAGTCAGCAACGGGTTGGCCCGCCTGCGGCAGACGTTCGACGATGAACTCTTCACACGCACCGGCGCGGGCATGCAACCCACGCCGTTCGCCGAGGCGCTCGCCGAGCCTGTCTCGGTGGCCCTGGCCGGCATCTCGCGCGCCATTAATCACCGGGAGGCGTTCGATCCGGCGAGCAGTCAGCGGGAGTTTACGTTGGCAATGACGGATGTGGGGGAGGTGTACTTCATGCCGACGCTCGTCGATCTATGCACCCGGCTTGCGCCTGGGGTACACCTGCGCACCGTCCGAACGACGTTGCCCGACCTGAAGGACGCCATGGCGTCGGGGCGCATCGACCTCGCGGTGGGCGCGTTCGACGATCTGACCGGGCCATTTTTCCAGCGCCGGTTGTTCCGTCAGCAGTATGTGAGCCTGTTCCGCATCGGCCACGCGCTCGACACGCCGCATGCAGGGCTGGCGGAATTCCAGGCCGCACGCCATCTGTTCGTCGCCACGGGCGACAATCCTTATGCGCGCGTGAATCAACTGCTGGCGCAGGCCGGCTTCGGGGCCGACGCGAATGTCTGGGTCCCCCACTTCATCGCCGTGCCGTACGTCGTGAGCGTCAATGATCTCGTGGTCACCGTGCCGCAGAAGTTTGCAGAGCGTGCCGCCGCGCCGTTCGGGCTGCGCTTCGTCAAACCGCCGCTCCGGCTGCCCGCGCTGCAAACGAATGTGTTCTGGCACCGTCGCTACCATCAGGACGGCGGGAATCAGTGGCTACGCCAATTGATTTCGGAGCACTTCGCCGAGTCGTGACGACGAGCGCCTGACGCTGCCGTCAGGCGTCGTTGGCAATGGCATGTCCCTGCGCACGCAGCCAGTCGTTCCACGCGGCGTCGAGCACTTCGAACGCCGATTCCATCTGTCCGACGGACGCCTGGGGCGCCAGATGCTCCACCTGCGCCGCGAGCGATGCCAGCGAACTCAGCCCGAATGCCATGAAACCGCCCCGCAAACGATGCGCGGAATGACGGAGAGTGTCGCGCGATGGGTCGACCAACGCTGCCCGGCAATTGGCGATGTCCTGATCGGCAATCTTCACGAACGTGTCGAGCATGTCGGACAGCGGTGGCCGCCAGTCCTTCGCCGATGTCGAGTCGGAGGACGGCGTCGGTCCGCCGTCGATCAGGTCCGATGACGCTGGAAGCGGCGCGATGTCCACGCACAGCGAGGGATAGCGCGCCCGTATCCGTTCAATCACGCGCAACAACGAGCGCGCATCCACCGGCTTGTAGACGATGGCGTCGAACGGGGACGTCTCGTCGCGGTCGGTGCGCATTGTGACGTCGGCCGTCGCGACGATCACCGGCACATGGGCCGCGCGCGCCTTGATCTGCGTAGCCAACGCATGCCCGGAGAGGTGCGGCATGTTGGCATCGGTGATCACCAGCATGTGGGATTCCGCATCGAACGCGTCAAGTGCCTCGCGCGGGTCGTGATAGCAATCGACCATCGCGCCCAGTCCTTCCAACTGCCGGGACAGCAACATGCCGCTGATCGGATGATCGTCCGCGACAAGCACGTACCACCCGGCCAACGGCTTGATACGCGCCTGCGCGCCGGGGGCGCCCGGCAAGTCACCGCTCGCGGCAAGCCCGGGCGCCGACACGAGGCCGAGCGCATCCCAGAGCTCCGCCTGCTGGAACAACGCGATGTCGCGCGGCCACGCGGGGGCGCTGCCGGCCGGACGATCGGCCGGCGTCGAGCGCAGCAGATACACCTCCGAGCCCGCCATACCGCGCACCGGCCATTCGTCGGCAAACATGAGCAAGCCCGCGTCCTGAACGCGGCCACTGCCCGAAGACCACGATACCGCGTCGTCATATCTGACCGGCAGGTAACCCGCCCGACGAATCAATGCGTCGAGATACGCATGGCGGCGAGCGAGTCCGCTCACATACGCAAACGTCTCGCCTCTCCCGACGACGGGCAACATCTCGCTGTCCGACGCCCAGGGCAGACGGAGCGTGAAGCGCATTGTCGTGCCCTCGCCCTCCTGACTGTCGACCTGCAGCACGCCGCCGAGCATACCCACGAACTGATGCGAGATCGCGAGCCCCAGGCCGGTGCCGTGCTGCATGCCCGGCTCCGACGTACTCTTGCCGAACGGCCGGAACAAGTCCGCCAGATCGGCAGGCGCAATGCCAACGCCACTGTCGCTGACCGTGAAGGCCACGTCACAGCCCTGAGGGTCAGTGCGCGTCACCATGGCGCTGAAGGCGACGTACCCTTTCTCGGTGAACTTGATGGCATTGCCGACAAGATTTGTCACGACCTGTCCGAGTCGCAGCGCATCGGTATGCACGGCACGCGAGAGCTGCGGGTCGATCATCCAGTCCAGCGTGAGTCCCTGCAACCGCGCACGGCCCGTGAACGACAAGCCGATGGCTTCGAGCTCCTTGAGCAACAAGCCATCGCGGCCATTCAGTTCGAAGCGACCGACCTGAATCCGAGAATAGTCCAGCAGATCGTTGATGAGATCGAGCAGATTGCGCGTCGAGCTTTCCATCACATCGACGTAATACCGATGATCTTCGCCCAGACGCTGCGCGCTCAACAGTTCAAGCGACGCGAGCGTGCCATACAACGGCGTACGCATTTCGTGGCTAACGGTCGTCAGGAAGACATCCTTGGCGCGATTGGCGCTCTCGGCGGCAAGCCGCGCCTTGCGTTGCTCCAGTTCGAAGCGGCGTTGCTCTGTCACGTCGGACAGTGTGGCGATGAGCACCGACTGTTCACGAAAGACAGTATCGACGAAGCTCACGGCGTAGTGACGCTCGCCGGCGTCGTCGATCGCGCTCAGCAAACGCCGCACCGGACGCGCCACCACACCGCTGTGCAGTTGGCGGTACATGCGCGTCAACTCGCCATCGCCCAGATTTCGTAGCAAATCGACGGTGCCCGCATACGCAGGATTGCTCATCACCACACTGGGCTCGAAGGGATCGATGATCGCCATGCCGACGGGGGCCGTCTCGATCAGGGTTTGCGTGAAGGCGTCTCGTTCGAGCAGGGCCGTCGTACGTCGACGCGCCGGCTCGATCATGCGTTGGCGCATGTAGCGCATCCCGGCGTACACGGCGGCCGCATAGAGACACAACAGCAACGTGGCGCCGATCAACAGCGTGGCATTTTGCTGCAGTAAATCTATCGGACGAACGGTATACCGGACGAACCACGGCGACGACGCCGGATGACGCTCGAAGACCAGACGCTCGCCGTCGTAACGCACCGCCATTTGCGCGTCACCAAAGAGCGGCAACGTGGCGAGCGTACGCAAATGTCCCAACGACGAGAGCGACGCGCCGGCGCTTGCCACCACGAACCCGTCCGCCGACACCAATTGGAGGGCTTCGCCCGTGTGCTCCAGCGTTCGCAGCCGCGGCGGCACAATGCTGTCGGGCGCCATGGTGGTGCCGACGTAGGCCATCAGATGACCGTCGAGATCGCGAATTGGCACGAAGCTCGAGACCGCCGTCAAACCGGAAAGTGCATTTTTGTAGTTGTAGGTCCAGAACGGACCGTCGTTGCTCGTGGGACGACGCGCGGCATAACGCTCGACCTTGTTGATCTCGGCGAGCGTCGCGTTGGTGTCACGCGCGAGATCCGTCGCGCTGACGGGCTGCAGGTCGAACGACGTACGGCGAGCGGCAAACGCGCCGTCCGCCGAGATGATGAAGGTTTCGTCCTGCCCACCCAGCGCACTCCAGAAGTTGGCATCGAGAATCATCAACCGAAGGGTGAGGCGCGCCAATCGCTGCGCTCGCTCAGCCGGGATCTCCGCCAGCTTGACAATCTGGAAGTCGCCATCGAACCCCACGCCGGCAACGCGCTTCGCCGTGCCGACCGGCATGGTAAGCAGCGGGCCCAGAATCCGATCGGTGAGTGATTGTGTAACACCGCCCGGACGAACGTTGCTCGCCAGTGCGGCTTGCGCCATCGTACTGGCCTGCTCGTTGAAAATTTCGACGTCGCGGATCTCGTGGCCCACGGTCGCGAAGAACGTCGCCGTCTTCTGCCCCCCTTGCCAGACCATGCCGAACAACGCGTAGGACACCACAGCGACCCAGACCGACAAACCAAAAAGCAGGGCCAGCAAGCCACCGATACGAAGCAGGCGGCCTGCAATCGCGATGTCACGCGTCATCGTCGCATCGGACGCGGACGCCAATGTCGTATGTCGAGTCAAACTCAGACGGCGCTCGGCATTTCGACTTCGCCGTGACGCGAAAACTGAACCGGGCTCGAGACGTGCAGCTTGAACAGCTCCATATCGGTACGGCAGCCCAACTTGCTCATCGCCATGCGTTTCTGATTGTTGATCGTCTTGGCCGAACGCTTGAGGGCATCGGCAATCTGCGACACGTTCAGACCGTCCAGGTACATGCGCAGCACTTCCATTTCCTTCGGGGAAAGCGGACGGCGAGCGGTCGGCTTGCGGCGCATCTGCTCTTCGAGAATCTGCTCGGCGCGCCCCCCCCGATAGCTCATGCCACGTCGGCAACGCTCCACACACACCGTGATTTCGCGCAGATCGTCGGACTTGGTCATCACGCCCAGCACGCCGCAACTGTCGAGCGCGTGGATGATGGCCGGTTGTTCGATCGAGGTGAACACGATGATCTTGACGTCCGGATACTTGCGACGCACACGATTGATCATGACCAGGCCGTCGCCAAAGGTGCCGCCGGGCATGCAGTAGTCGGTAATCAGCACGTCGACCGAATTCGTCTCCAGTGCCTTGAAGAGCTCGGTCGAGTTGGTGACGGGCGGCAGCACGTGGAAACCCGGATCCGGGGACAGCATTTCACGCAGTGTCGAGGCGATGATCGGATGATCATCCGCGATCAGAATTTTTACCATCATTTTGCAGAATCCTTTTAAAAGAAGTCAGCCGTGGGCGCGCGCGATCCTTCGCCGTGTCTACGCGTCATGGCTTCCCAAAAGAGGAATGTGGGTCGAGCCAACACACTCGGTGGTCACGAAGGCGTAACCGCGTTACTACTGTGGACGCCGGCAGGCCGCGACCCGGCGGCGCATCGCCACCTCCGGCCCGGTGCGCCGGAAACGTCATCGCTATCCGGCAACGCCGGCGGCGCCCGCACCCTCGACCGTCGTCCAGCCAGAGCACGTCTTGTGGCCCGTCAAGCGCGCTGCGCCAGTGCCCATGACAGGCTTGACGCAATAGCGAAGGCGCACGCCGCGCAAACCCGCCGACGGCATCATCTCGCGTGCTCGTGCGACAACGCGAATACGCGTCGGTCCCGACGCCGCTTCCCATTGATGCACGCTGTGGGTCTCAGGCCAATCGGCCATCCATCGATACGTCCCGCTCACCACCTGACCGACCTTCGGCGTGGCACTCATCGCCACGGCGGCGGCGACCGGCCGCATCCGCGTTTCAACCACACGCGGGGCCGCAGCCAGTTGCGCTGCCACCGACGGCGGCGTGCCGACGCGTTCCGACGCCTGCCCCGCCGCCGACACACCCGGTGTCGATGCCTGGTATTCGCTGCATCCCGCGAGCCACGTCATCAGAAGGGCGCCGCTCAGGCGTGTCAGCGTAGCAAAAGTGAGGTGGCCCATGACTCGCTTGGCACTCGAACAGCGGAACGAGGAGGACGCCGAAGCGTCAACGTATGTCGTGGTCATCGATGCAAAGCCAATCGACATACCGCGTGACACTTCAACGTCACGCGCTGATTTGCGACCAGCAGAAATATAGGATAAATCTACAAAATCCAGCCATTTTGGATCTCCTTATGGGAAACATCCTAGTCCAAATTAGGCGGATTACCGAATGCGAGGCGCGCAGCGCACGCAATATGCGGCGCCTCCATGCGGGAACAACTCGGATTACGTACCCGTCATGCAAGCACCACGTCTCAGTGGACAACCGGGCGACGGAAAGATTCATTCCATGCATTCCCGGGATGTCAACCACGATGGGTACGCAGCGGGTACGAGAATGCAAGTGACGTCGTGAGTCACTCGCAAGGCGTAGCGATTTTTGAAGGATCTGCGTGTGCCGCGCGATGGCACAACCGCCGCTGCGGCATGTCAGACGCCGAAGGCTTTGGCGAACATGCCCAGGGCGACCGCGGCCATCAGTGCCGAGAAGATTTGCTGCAGTCTGGACGCCGCGATGTGCGGTGTCAGGGCGCGCCCGAGCAGCATGCCGACGATGCCGCCAACCACGAACATCCACCCTTGGGGGCCCGGATGCATGCCGTTCCACCAGGCGTTGGCCACGGTGCCCGCGGAAATCAACGCGATGACGAAAAGCGACGTCGCCACGACGCCGTGTACCGTGATGTCGGTGAAACGCCGCAACGCGGGGACGATCACGAATCCGCCCCCCACGCCCAGCAGTCCCGACGCGAAGCCCGACACCGCGCCGATGAGGCCGAGCGTGGCGGCGACGCGCCGCGTCCAGTGCAACCGTCCCGTCTCTGGATTCATTCGGCATGGCGGTTGCGGCGCGGCACCGGCCGACGCCGCCAGATCGGTGCCTTTATCGGTGCCCGCTGTCCCGGCGCGCGACGCGCGATACATGCGCACCGCCACGACCATCATTGCGATGGCGAAGAGTCCAACGAGCCAACGTTCCGGCAGTCGGTGAGCCATCCACGTGCCGAGCGGCGCCACGGCGACCCCGATCCCGGCCATCAGCATTGCCGCGCGATAGCGCACGAGACCGACACGCAGTCCATGGGCGCTCCCCACGGCGGCACTTGCGCCTACGGCGAGCAGGGCCACCGGGCCGGCCTGCGGCACGCCCCACCCCAGCCCGAAGACCAGCGCCGGCACAGCAAAAATGCCGCCTCCCGCACCGGTCAAACCCAGCACGAGGCCGACCGCGGCCCCGAGCAAAGCAGCCATCGGGGAAGCACTCAGAAAATCTAGGGACATGGCAAGGAATCCAGCGGAAAGCGACTTGGCGGCCCAAATCACTATTAGTCATATGCTTATGACCATGGATTATATAGAGTCTACAAACAACGGAAAAGTCCCAATCGGTGGGGGAATCGCGAGGCCTGATGCGTCAAGCAGGCAGGGCAAAGCAGGCAACGTCATTCAGACGTCGCCGTACCGGGAAGCGGCAAGCCGCAAACAACGATGGAAAGGTTACCCGCCTTGTGGCGGTTCATCGCGCCGGGTCGAAGGCCCATCCGCGGCATCGAGTTCGGCGAGGATATCGCACGTATGGGCCCCTGGCGCAGGCGGATCCTGATACGTGACCGGGCGCTGGCCATTAAGCCGGACGGGCGAAACGATGGTGTGAGTCGTCTCGCCGCTGGGCAACACCACCGGCCGCACCCAGCCCATATGGGCCACCTGCGGATCGGCCAGAACACGCGAATAGGTGCTGATCTCCGTACATGGCACGCCCACGGCAACCAGCCGGGCGAGCCACTCACTGCGATCCTCCTGCACAAACACGGTTTCCAGCACGTCGCGCAGCGCAGCTTGATGGCGCGCTCGCTCGCGCGCGTTGACGAAACGCGAATCGTCGAGCAGATCGACGCGATGCATCAGCGCGCAAATCGCCTGCCAATGCGCTTGTCCATCGAGATCCATGCCGAAATAGCCATCTCTGGCCCGAAACGTGGGCCACGGTGCCGACGGCCCACCGAAGCGCGCGGCCTCCTCGTCGTCAATTGCCAGCGGCGAAAACTTGCTTCGTGGGGCGGCCCCCGCCCCGCCGTATCGATGCCGCTCCGTACCCTGCGCAACATCGGAGGCGGCGGCCGACGCCTCCCCGGGCACCAACCCGGCGCGCTGCGCGGCTAGCGCGCCCTGCTCACCCGCGTGAAGTGACGCGATGGCAAGCGTTGTGCCGAGCATCGGCACGTCGATGTGAACACCGCGGCCTTGCTGTTTGGCAGCGACCAGCGCCGAAGACACGGAGAACGCGGCATAGAGTCCCGCGGCCAGATCGGCGACCGGCAAGTCGCGGGGCGGCTCCAGCCCCCCCGGCGACGCCCCCAGCATGCCTCGCAACGCGTCGAGCGCTGGCACGCCGGGCTGCGGCGCCGCGCGCGGGCCATCCTGACCAAACGCGGAGATCGACACGTAGACCAGGTGCGGCTGTACGGCCGACAACGCGTCGTAACCGAGCCCGGCGCGCGCGAGCGTTCCCGGTGGCAAACATTCGACGACAACGTCCGCGCCACGCACCAGCGAATGGGCAAGGTTGCGGCCGTCGAGCGTGAGCAAATCGAGTGCGACGGAGCGCTTGTTGCGCCGCAGGCCGACCTGGGCCGATGCGCCGAGCGGACTCGAGTTGTCGTTGGCATTGTCGTCGACCGGATCGTCGACCAAGATAACGTCTGCGCCCATGTCGGCCAGCAACAAGCCGCAGTAAGCAGCGGCCGCGCCACGACTGAATTCGATGACGCGGATCCCCGAGAGTGGTGCGTTCAATATCTGACCCCTATTTGCCTGGCGTTTCTTGTTGTTCTCAACCCTTGGCAACCGTCTGACGCGGCGTTCACGCATTCTAGAGCAAATATTCCACGCCGGTCACGGCAGAAAATGCGGCATCCACGAGGCGCGTTGCCACCGGGCAACAGGGCTGCCGAAGGGGACATCGCAACATGCGTCTGACATAGACGCCGTGCATGGGGACGTACAGGAAACGCTCATATCGGCGCCCGCTCGCGGCCCCGTCGTCACAGCCAGCCGGCCTTGCGGAACTTGACGAACAGCAGCGCATCGATGGCGATCATCACGGCAATGCACAGGGGGTAGCCGTACTGGAACTTCAGTTCGGGGATATCGGCGAAGTTCATGCCGTAGATTCCCGCGATCATCGTGGGCACGGCGAAGAGCGCCGCAAATGAACCCAAGCGCTTGGTTGTCTCGTTCTCAGACAGCGAGATCATGCCGAGATTGACCGACAGCGCGGTCGTGACCATTTCGCGCAGCAGATCGATATTCTTCGTGATGCGCTGAAGATGGTCGAAGACGTCGCGAAAATACTCTTGCATGCCGCCACAGAGCTTGGGCGCCATCGCCCCGAACAGCTTGCTGACCGCCTCCATCAGCGGCACGCAAGCGTGCTGCAGTGTAATGAGCCGGCGCTTGAGTTGATACAGGTCTTCGATGATCGCGCGTCCCTTCGCGGGGGCATTCGGCGTGAAGATCTGCTCCTCGATCGCTTCGAGCTGTGCCTCGAGTTCGTTGAGCACCGGGAAGTAGCTATCGACGATGGCATCCATGAGCGCGTAGAGCACGAAGATCGAGCCCTGACGCAGCAGATTCGGCTCCTTCTCCGCGCGGGCCCGCACGATGCCGAGCCCCTGCGTGGCGTTCGAGCGCACCGACAGCACGTAGTTGTGCCCAGCGAAAATCGCCACCTCGCCCGTCGAAAAATCCCCGTCGGCATCCTTGTTCAGCACGTGCAGCACGGCGAACAGCGAGTCGCCGTACTGCTCGATCTTGGGTCGCTGGTGACCGTGCTGCGCGTCTTCGACGGCCAGGTCGTGCAGACCGAACTCATGTTGCATCTGCGACAATTCGCCGGGCCCGGGGTCCTTGAGCGCCACCCACACGAAGCAGTGCGGGCGCTGTAGATAGTCCGAGATTTCATCGGGATGCAGATCGGCAATCTTGCGGCCATCCTCATAGGCCACGCAATTCACTAGCATTCGTCTTCCTGGTCTAGGCGACCGCCCTGCCCCCGGCGCGAGCCCGGGACACCGTGAGCGGGCCGGCCTCGACCGTCACGCCCCGCGGGTGTCCTGCGCCTGCGCCGTGCGTTGCAGCGGCAGCCGGATATGAAGGACGCCCGCCTCCATCTCCTTGTCCTCGACAAAGCCGAGATGACGGGCGAGGGTCAGCATACGCGTATTTGCCGTGAGCACATAGCCGATCAGTTCCCCGGTGCCGCGCTTGCGGCTGTAGTCGACGATATGCTCCATGAGCGCCCGCCCGAGGCCGCGCCCTTGCGCCTGAGGGCTCACTGTCACGGAGAACTCGGCCACCGTGTTGTCCGGATCGGCGAGCGCCTGCACCACGCCGAGCAGACACGCGTTGCCCGCTTCGTCCTTTTCCGTGGCGACGAACGTCATCGCACGGTCGTAGTCGATCTGCGTCACACGTGCCATCTGCGAATGCGACAGTTCCTTGATCAGGCCGAAGTAACGGAACTGCACGTCCTGTGGCGTGAGCGTGTGGAAGAATGCTTTATAGGCCGGCTCGTCCTCCGGCCGGATCGGACGCACCCGCACCGGCCTGCCTCCCGCATCCACGGTAGACTCCAGTTCCTGCGGATAGGGACGGATCGCCAGGCGCCCGTGGCCCGGCAAGGCAGGCGGCCGCACCACGATACGTGCGTCGAGCGCGAGCACGCCGTGCGCGTCGGCGAACAACGGATTGATGTCGAGCTCCGCGATCTCGGGCACGTCGCACACCAGTTGCGAGAGCTTCACGAGCGTGAGGTAGATGGCTTCGTGATCGGCAGCCGGTCGGTTGCGATAGCCGGCGAGCAGCTTCGCCACGCGCGCGCGCGCCACCATGTCGCGCGCGAGATTGAGGTTGAGCGGCGGCAGACCGATCGTACGATCGGCGATCACTTCCACCGCCGTGCCGCCCTGCCCGAAGAGCAGTACCGGACCGAACACGTTGTCCGTCGCCACCCCGACGATCAATTCGAACGCCTCCGCGCCGTTGGCCATGCGCTGCACGGAATAGCCCGTTACGCGCGCCTCCGGCTTGGCCGCGAGCGCACGCTTGCGAACCTGGCACGCCGCCTCGCGTGCCTGCTCGGCCGATTCGATATTGAGCACCACGCCGCCAACGTCCGACTTGTGCGTGATGTCCGGCGAAATCAGTTTGACCGCGACCGGGAAACCGATCCCTTGCGCCAGTTCGCCCGCTTGCTCGGGGGTCGTGGCGACGAGCGTCTCCACGACCGGAATGCCGTACGCGGCCAACACGCCCTTCGCTTCGGGCTCGGTGAGCAATGCCCGGCCCTCGCCCATGGCGCGCTCGACCATTGCGCGCACGCGGGCCACGTCGGGCGCGAAACCGGGCGGGATCGACGGCGGCGTTTCCATCAGCAGCGACTGGTTGCGACGATAGTTGACGGCTTCCAGAAACGCGCGGGCGGCGTTCTCGGGCGTGTCGTATGTCGGCCATCCGGCTTCGCGGCAAATGCGCCGCGCACGCTCGGCCGTCTCACCGCCCAGCCAGCACGTGAACACGTTCTTCGACGGCTTCGGCAGCGCGGCAAGGCCGTTCGCCACGTCCAGGCTCGGCATGACCGCCGTGGGCGCTTGAATAAACAGCACGGCCGCCGTGTCGGGATCTTCGCACAACGCTTCCAAGGTGGCCGTATAGCGCGCCAGATCGGCATCGCCGCCGATGTCCACCGGGTTCACACGGCCGAGCGTTGTCGGCAGCACGGCGTCGAGGGCGGCGCGCGTCTTGTCGGTCAGATGTGCCAGCTTGCCGCCATCGAGCACGAGGGCGTCGGTGGCCATCACCCCGGCGCCACCGCCGTTGGTCATGATCGACAGCTTGTCTCCGTAGAACGGGCGCAGCCGTGCCAGCGTCTCCACCGCCGCAAACAGGTCGTCGGTCGTGTCGACGCGCAACATGCCCGCCCGCCGGATCGCCGCGTCGTAGACATCGTCCGAGCCCGCCAGTGCCCCTGTATGCGACGCTGCGGCTTGCGCGCCTTCCGGCACCCGCCCCGACTTGATGACGACCACCGGCTTGTTGCGGGCCGCAGCACGTGCGGCGGACATGAACTTGCGCGCGTGCCGAATCGATTCCATGTACATCAGGATGGCGTCCGTGCCGGGATCGCTCGCCAGATAGTCGAGCATGTCGCCGAAGTCCACATCGGCACTGTCGCCCAGCGAGACGAAATGCGAGAAGCCGATCTCGCGCGCATCGGCCCAGTCGAGCACCGCCGTGGTGAGCGCGCCCGATTGCGACACAAAGGCGAGCTTGCCCTCGCGCGCCCCCATATGTGAGAAGCTGGCGTTCAGCCCGATACCGGGACTGAGCAGCCCGATGCAATTCGGTCCAAGGACGCGCAGCACATGCGGCTTCGCATGCTTGAGCATGCGCTCCTGTAGTGTCACGCCGTGGCGATCGCGTTCGCGGGCAAGCCCCGAGGTCAACACCACGACGGCACGCGTGCCGCGATCGCCGAGCTCACGAATCAAGTCGGGCACGGTCGCCGGCGGCGTACAGATCACCGCCAGATCGGGGGCGTGCGGCAATTCGCCGATGTCGCGATAGCACTTGAGATTCGCGAGCGTCGAATACTTCGGGTTGACCGGATAGATCTCGCCCCTGAAGCCGCCGTCGATGACGTTTTTCAGCACCGTCGTGCCCACTCGCCGCTCGCGCAGCGACGCACCAATCACGGCAACCGACTTCGGCGCGAACATCTGGCTCAGATTACGCGTGGTCATGGAAACTCCGGGTGGATCGAGAGGAACGCATGCGAACGCGCGCACCGGGCATGGCCGGGGCGCGCGTTCGTTGTCGCTTCGCGGGCAGGCGGTCTAGCGGGGCTGCGACCGGGCTCCCGCAAGGGCGCCCGTCGTCATCGCCATTAGTCGCCCCGCAGGTGCGCTTCGACCTTCCAGAGATGGTCGTCCACGCCACGCGAGATTTCCGTGAAGACGTCCGACGTCGTAGCGTCGCCGATCTCTGCCGAGGCGTCGATCAGGCCGCGAATGATCTCGCCGTAGGCCGCGAGCGCTTCGGCCAGCGCGGCCGCGTGATCGAGACCGCGTTTGAATTCGTTCTTGTAGACCGGCAGTTCGGTCTTCTCGGCAACGGACTTCACGCGACCGTCGGCCACACCGCCAAGGGCAACCAGGCGTTCCGCACACAGGTCGGCCCATTCGAGGGCCGCGTTGTAGACGTCGTCGAACAGCAAGTGCAGCTCGATGAAGCCCGGACCGTGCACGTTCCAGTGCGCTTGCTTGGCCTGCCGCTGGACGTCGATGCCGTTGACCAGTCCGCGATTCAGCAGGTTGACCGATTCGATACGAATCTTTTCACCGAGGGTGTTACGCGTATGATTCAGAGCCATTTCACACTCCTGACGTCTGGCAGCCCGCGGGCTGCCGGGGAAGGCGTCGGCATCGGGGCGTCGCAGACCACCCCATGCGGACGAAGGGAACCGCGCAAGACTCGGCACCTCGGCGTGACCACGTCAGCCGATGTCCGAGCGGGATTGCGACGCGCCGTGCGTGACGCCCCGCAACGTGAAGCCTGCCATCACCGACGACACCTACAGGCACAGGGGCCGCAGCGCGATGGCCTATATCACTCCGTTGGCGCAAAGGATGTCCGATGCATAGCACCAAGTCATTCTAGAGACTGCTTACTTTCGAGATCAAGTGAAATATGCGCGTCGTCGAGTGCCATCCTCACGCGCTTTGATTGACATCATCGCGCCGCCATTTTCTCGTCGCGCCAGCACTCGCCTCCGCGGGAATTTCGCCTTGCCAACGCCGCCAGCAACGAGGCAACCGCTCATCCATGGGATGAAACTTGCGCCATTGCGTTCCCCAGACGATGTCGACGGGGACAGCGCCGTGCGCACTGCGTCATGCTGATACATGCGCTTTGCGCGTATTCGGTCGATACGTGACGTGCGGCGTCCCGCCGTGAAGATGGGATGATTCCGAAAGCCTTTCGTCAACGCCGAAATCAGGCAAATACCTTCATAGACTACGTAAAAAGCGGCCGCGAAGGACGTTAGAACAGACGCGATTTGCGTAGTTCCCGAGTCTCACTTCCGCAACCTCCCATAGGACTCCAAAGGAGAATGACGATGCATCGATCTCTACTGTGCCTGGCCCTTTCCGGAATCGTCTACCTGCTGGCGCACGGCGCGCCGGCACGCGCCGCCGTCTATACCAACGGGTCGGCGACGGCGCAAATGCGAGTGCAATTGACGATTCTCCCTGGCTGTACCATTGCCGCCACACCGATGACGTTCAACGCGGTGCAGGGATCCGCGACCGGACCGGTGGCAAGTACGTCGTCGCTGAGCGTGACCTGCACGGCGACGACGGGGTACAACATCGGGCTGAATGCCGGTACGGTGCCGAACTCGACGGAGGCGGATCGTCTGCTGGCGGGCACCCTCTCCGGCAATACCACCACCATTCCGTTCGGCCTCTATCAGGACGCCGGCTACGCGACGCCGTGGGGCAACACGCAGGGGGCGAATACGTTGAGCGATTCGGGCACCGGCGCGGTGAAGGTGCATACGGTCTACGGACAAGCGACGCTCTCGGCCACGATGCCGGCCCCGGACGTCTATTCGTCGACGGTCACCGCCACGGTGTACTTCTGAGAAACGGGATCGATCATGCGCCCAAGAAGCCCCATGCGCCCCGCCGTTCGCCGCCCAACGGCCTACGCTTGCGGCGGCGCGTTCGTCGCGCTGTTGACGCTGTACGTGACCGACGGCAACGGCGCCACGCTGCAAGTCTCGCCGGTCATCGTCAATTTCCTGCCCACGCAGCCGGCCACCACGCTGACGCTGGGCAACTCCGGCGACGTGCCGATTCACGGTCAGCTCCGGCTGTTTGCGTGGACGCAGCGCCATGGCGACAACGTGCTCACCCCGAGCGACGCGCTCGTCGCCAGCCCGCCGATCCTGCGCATCGAACCCGGCGAGCGGCAGATCGTGCGGCTCGTGCGCATGGCGCAGGTCGCCGAGCCGCAAGAGCAGAGCTACCGGCTACTCGTCGACGAACTGCCCTCCACCGGTGCCACGCCGGTCGAGGGCATCTCGATCCGCCTGCGTTACTCCTTGCCGGTGTTCGTGCAGGCAAGCGATGCGCGGGCGCCGTCGTTGCGCTTCGATGTGCGCATCACCCAAGGCGAACTGGAGGTGCACAACGATGGCGAACGGCATGCGCAACTTGGCGCCACGCGCGTGCTGGACGCCTCCGGGCGCAGCGTCCAGTTGACGCGCGGCCTGCTCGGTTATGTCCTCGCGGGGCAGACGCGCCGCTTCGCCGTGCGTTGGCCCGCTGGCGCCCCGCCAGTTGCGCCGTTCACGGTCGAGTCGCGCGTCGACGCCGTACCGATGCGCTTTGCCGCGGGCACCGCGTCGGATGGCGAGCGCTAAGCGTGTCCG
>NZ_KB290496.1:0-408 GCF_000282835.1 Pandoraea sp. B-6
GAGACGGCCCCGTCGAATGCGATGCGCGCGAGCGCGTCGCGCCTGCTGGCGCTGCGCCACGGTCACCACTTGAGCGCGTTTCCCGTGGCCGAGGTGCATGGCACGGTCACGCCCGCCCGCGAAGCGCTTGGCGCGGTGCCCTCGACGGCGTTCGGTGCGAGCGACGGCCTGGCGGTCGCCGTGTTGCCCTGGCGAGAGCACGTTGTCGGCGTGCTGGATCCGTTGCGTGTGGGTGCGGCATTCGACAGGAGCCTCGCATGAGCGACGACCTGCACGACGCCACGCTGCTTGATCTGTTCCGTATGGAAACGCAGACGCAGGCGCAAGTGCTCGGCGATGGATTGCTGGCGCTCGAGCGCGTGCCGACCGACGCATCGCGGCTCGAAGCCTGCATGCGGGCCGCGCATT
>NZ_KB290496.1:445-1141 GCF_000282835.1 Pandoraea sp. B-6
CGCCCACGTGCTCGAAGATGCCTTCGTCGCGGCACAACGCGGCGCCCTTCTGCTCGACGCAACGCTCATCGACCGCCTGCTGCAGGGTGTCGATCTGCTGATGCGTCTGGCGCATCCGCCGGGCCGCGATCCGAACTGGGCGCAGGGCGCGGGCAAAGCGGAAATCGACGCCTTCGTCACGTCGTTCACCGGGCAGCTCGCCACGTTGACGAGTGAAGCGGTGCAGACGCCCGCCCATGCCGCCCCCGTGAGCGCCGCGACGCCCACGCCGTCGGCCGAACCCACGGCATTCGATTACGCCAGTTACGGCATGCCGACGTCGGCGACACCGCCCGCGCCCGACGCCATGACGATCGCCGCGCCCGTATCGCCGGCGTCGCCGGCCCCGCCCGGCCCGCCCGAGCCCTACGACGTGCGCGACAACTACGACACGACCAACGACAATGACGTCGTCGACCCCGCGTCGCGCGCGTTGCGTGTGTCGGCGGACAATCTGAACCGACTGCTGCGACTCTCCAGCGAAGGGTTGGTGGCGTCGCGCTGGACGCAGCCGTTCGCGCAGTCGTTGCAGCGGCTCAAGCGTCATCAGCATGAGGCGGGCGATGCATTGGACCGCGTGAGCTCGGCGCTTGCGCAAGTGGTGGATCGTTCCGATGAAGACCGTCAGGTGTTGCTCGCGGCGCTGGCCGATCTGCG
>NZ_KB290496.1:1223-3069 GCF_000282835.1 Pandoraea sp. B-6
CGACGAAGCGCTCGCGTGCCGGATGCGTCCGCTCGACGACCGGCTGGGCGGATTTGCGCGCATGGTGCGCGACCTGGGCCGCTCGCTCGGCAAGCCAGCGCGGCTGGAGATTCGTGGCGCGCATACGCCGGTCGACCGCGACATTCTCGATCAGCTTGAAGCGCCACTCGGCCATTTGCTGCGCAATGCCGTCGACCACGGATTGGAGCGCCCGGCCGAGCGCGCGGGGGCGGGCAAGCCGGCCGAGGGCGTTATCACGCTCAGCGCGCGGCACAGCGCGGGGCTGTTGCTTGTGAGCGTAGCGGACGACGGTGCGGGCATCGATCTCGAGCGCGTGCGACGGGCGGTGGTCGCGCGCGGGCTGGCTGCGCCGGACACGGCACAGCGGCTCGACGACAGCGAGCTGCTCGAATTCCTGATGCTGCCCGGCTTCACGCTGCGCGATACGGTGACGGATGTCTCCGGACGCGGCGTTGGACTCGACGCGGTGCGGGCGATGGTGGCGACGGTGCGCGGCACCGTGCGCATCGAGCACACGCCGGGGCGCGGCACGAAAGTCATTCTGCAGTTGCCGCTCACGCTCTCCGTGGTGCGCAGCCTGCTCGTGGAGATCGCGGGCGAGCCGTATGCGTTGCCGCTCGCGAACCTGTCGCGCACGCTGGCGCTCCCGCAAGAGCACATCGCTGTGCTCGAGGGGCGTCCGCACTTCACGCTCGACGGCAAGCAGATCGGACTCGTGAGCGCGCAGCAAGTCCTGTGCGGCAGTGCGCCGGTCGCGGTGGCGGGGGATCAACCGGTGGTCGTGTTCGGCGACGGCGACGCGCGTTACGGGCTGGCCGTCGACAAGTTCCTGGGCGAGCGCATGCTCGTCGTGCAACCGCTCGACACCCGGCTCGGCAAGGTACCCAATATTGCCGCCGGGGCGCTCACGGAAGACGGCGCCCCGTTGCTCATCATCGACACGGCCGATCTGGTGCGCTCCATTGCCAAGGCGGTGGAGCTGGGGTCGCTCGAACGGGTGCCGGTGCGCGCCGCCCAGGCGAGCGGACGTGCCAGCAAGCGCGTGCTCGTCGTCGACGATTCGTTGACCGTGCGCGAACTCGAACGCAAACTGCTGGCCGCGCGCGGCTATGAGGTGCGCGTCGCCGTCGACGGTATGGAGGGTTGGAATGCCGTGCGCAGCGAGACGTTCGATATGGTGATTACCGACGTCGACATGCCGCGCATGGACGGCGTGGAACTGGTCACGCTCATCAAGCGCGACGCGCGTACGGCAGCGTTGCCGGTCATGATCGTGTCTTACAAGGATCGTGAGGAGGATCGACAGCGCGGACTCGATGCCGGCGCCGATTATTACCTCGCGAAAGGCAGCTTTCACGACGACGCGTTGTTGCGCGCCGTGGTGGACCTCATCGGGGAGCCGGGGTCATGAGGATTGGGATCGTCAACGATTCGAGCATCGCCGTCGAGGCGCTGCGTCGCACGCTCGCGCAACGACCGGGGTTCGACGTGGCATGGGTGGCGCACGATGGGGCACAGGCGGTGTCGATGTGCACGCCCACCCCGCCGGACCTCGTGCTGATGGATCTCGTCATGCCCGTGATGGACGGCGTGGCGGCCACGCGTGAGATCATGCGGCGCTCGCCCTGTCCGATTCTCATCGTGACGTCGGACGTGGGTCATCATGCGAGTCTCGTGTTCGACGCGATGGGCGCCGGCGCGCTGGATGCCGTCGACACGCCGGTGCTCGGCGGTACGGATCGGGCGCGGCCGGCATCGTCGCTGCTGGCGAAGATCGAGGCCATCGCGGCCCAGCAGGCCGACGCGCGTCTGCCGCAGCCGAGCG
>NZ_AKXS01000027.1:0-4757 GCF_000282835.1 Pandoraea sp. B-6
CGATCGTGACGCGCGGACTGCACGGCCGGCACGCCCCGCGCGCGTCGCGCGCGATGCCGATGACGACATCAAGGTCCATCACGACGCCGCTGGGTCGCTGCGCCTGTCCAAGCGCATGTCTGAGCTCGGCCTGTGTTCGCGTCGCGAAGCCGACGAGTGGATCGCCAAGGGCTGGGTTCGCGTCGACGGCAAGGTCGTGACCGAACTCGGCACGAAGATCCTGCCGACCCAGGACATCACCGTCGTGCAGGCTGCGCACAAGGAGCAGGCCAACCGCATGACGATTCTGCTGCACAAGCCCGTGGGCTACGTCTCCGCACAGGCAGAAGACGGCTACGAGCCCGCTGTCGTGCTGGTCACGCGCGAGCATCACTGGGCCGAGGACGATGCCGGCGTGCGCTTCTCGCCGTCGCATCTACGCAGTCTCGCGCCCGCCGGACGCCTCGACATCGACTCGACCGGCCTGCTCGTTCTGACGCAAGACGGTCGCATTGCCAAGCAACTGATCGGGGAAGATTCGGATATCGAGAAGGAGTACCTCGTGCGCGTCTCGTATAACGAGCATGTCGAGAACGTTCAGGCGCATTTCCCGACAGACCGTCTGGCCCTGCTGCGTTACGGCCTGGAACTCGACGATCAACCGCTCAAACCCGCACAGGTCGAGTGGCAGAACCCGGAGCAACTGCGCTTCGTGCTCAAGGAAGGCAAGAAACGCCAGATCCGCCGGATGTGCGAACTGGTCGGCCTGCATGTGACCGGCCTCAAGCGCGTTCGCATGGGACGCATCACGCTGGGCAACCTGCCCGTTGGTGAGTGGCGCTATCTGCGCGCCGGCGAAGGCTTCTGAGTCGGCGACATCGCCCATGAAAAAGCCCGCCATCGAGGCGGGCTCAGCGTTCAGACGAACCCCATGTTTTTCGGAGCATGGGGTTTTGTCTTTCAGGCGAGGGCATTATCGGACTGGCCCGCGATCCGGTCCAGACGCTCGGCAAGATCAGCCAATTGCCGCGTATCAGGTTAACGCGGTGCGGCCTCGTCCCCACGTCAGTCGTCGCTATTGGGATCCAGTCCCGGAAAGAGAATCTCGGTAAATCCAAACTTGCTGAAGTCGGTAATGCGCATCGGGTAGAGCTTGCCGATCAGGTGGTCGCACTCGTGTTGAACGACCCGGGCGTGAAAGCCCTCAGCCACGCGGTCGATCGCTCGGCCATACTGGTCGACCCCCTCGTAGCGCAGCATCGAATAACGATTGACCATGCCGCGCAGCCCCGGCACCGACAAGCAGCCTTCCCAGCCCTCTTCCATGTCCTGCGTGAGCGGCGTGATGACGGGATTGATGAGCACGGTTTCAGGCACTTCGGGCGCGTCCGGGTAGCGCTCGTTATGCTCGAAGCCGAAGATCACCACCTGCAGATCAACGCCGATCTGCGGCGCCGCCAGTCCCGCGCCGTTTGCGTGCTTCATGGTGTCGAACATGTCGGCGATCAGCTCCCGCAACTCGGGCGTGTCGAAATGTTCCACGGGTTTGGCGATGCGCAGCAGGCGCGGATCGCCCATCTTCAGGATGTCGCGAATCATCGATTGGATCCTCCCATCAAAGCGCGGCCAACATCGCCCGCATAGCGTCTTCGTCCAGCACGGGCACACCCAGTGCCTCGGCCTTCGCCAACTTGCTGCCGGCTTCTGCGCCCGCGACCACGTAGTCGGTTTTCGCAGAAACCGAGCCGGCAACCTTTGCTCCCCGCTCCTCCAGCATGGCTTTCGCCTCGTCGCGCGAGAGCGTCGGCAGCGTGCCTGTGAGCACGAAGGTCTTGCCGGCCAGCGGCAGCGGTGCCGCAGCCGCCGGCTCAGATTCCACCCAGGTCACGCCCGCCGCCCGCAGTTGCTCAATCACTTCGACATTATGCGGTTCGCCAAAGAAATTGGCGATGGATTGGGCCACAATCGGTCCGACGTCGGGCACGGCCAGCAATTCCTCGGTGCTCGCCGCCATCACATTGTCGAGCTTGCCAAAATGACGCGCGAGATCCTTCGCCGTCGCCTCGCCCACATGGCGAATACCCAACGCGAAGATGAACCGCGCCAGCGTCGTGTGACGGGCCGTCTCCAGCGCCGCCACGAGATTGGACGCCGACTTGTCGGCCATCCGGTCAAGCGCGGCAAGCTTCGCCACGCCCAGTTTGAACAGATCCGCAGGCGTGCGAATGATGTGCTGGTCAACCAGCTGCTCCACGAGCTTGTCGCCAAGCCCCTCGATGTCGAGCGCCCGACGCTGGGCGAAGTGCAGCAACGCCTGCTTGCGCTGCGCCGCGCAAATCAAGCCGCCCGTGCATCGCGCGATCACCTCGTCGGGCAGTTTCTCGATGGCCGATCCGCACACCGGGCACGCCGTCGGCATGACGAACGCTCTTGCATCGTCCGGTCGACGCTCGAGCACCGATCCGACGACTTCCGGAATCACATCGCCCGCCCGGCGCACGATCACCGTATCGCCAATCATTACGTCCTTGCGGCGAATCTCGTCTTCGTTGTGCAGCGTAGCATTCGTGACGGTCGCCCCGCCGACAAAGACGGGCGAGAGCCGCGCCACCGGCGTAATTGCCCCGGTTCGCCCCACCTGCACTTCGATGTCGAGCAACGTCGTCAGCGCCTCCTGCGCCGGAAACTTGTGCGCCAGCGCGAAGCGCGGGGCGCGTGAGACAAATCCAAGCCGATCCTGCTCGTCGCGACGGTTGACCTTGTAGACGACGCCATCGATGTCGTAAGGCAGCGTCTCACGCGCCTCTCCCACCGCGCGGTAGAACGCCAGCAACCCCTGTGCGCCCCGCACGACTTCGCGCCGCTCGTTGACCGGAATTCCGAGCGTGACATACCAGTCGAGCAATGCCGAGTGCGTCTCCGGCATCGGGACACCCACCAGCTCCCCCACCCCGTAAGCAAAGAACGACAACGGGCGCTTCGCCGTAATCCTCGAATCGAGCTGTCGCAGACTGCCCGCCGCCGCGTTGCGCGGATTGACGAACACCTTCTCGTGCGCCGCTTCCTGCGCCCGATTGAGCTTGTCGAAGTCGGCCCGGAACATCAGCACTTCACCCCGCACCTCGAGCACTTCGGGCGGGTTATCGGTCTTCAGGCGCAGCGGAATCGTCTTGATCGTGCGGATGTTCGCGGTGACCTCCTCGCCCGTCGTGCCGTCGCCACGCGTGGCTGCCTGCACGAGCACCCCGCGCTCATAGCGTAAAGCGATCGCGAGCCCGTCAAACTTCAGCTCGGCCGCATATTCGACGGGGGCGCCGAACAGATCGCCGGTGGGTGCGCCACCATCGCGCAGTCCATCCGACACGCGACGATCGAACGCTTCAACATCCTCGTCGGCAAAGCCGTTGTTCAGCGAGAGCATCGGCACGCGATGCACGACCTGCGCGAACCCTTCCACCGGCTTGCCACCCACACGTTGCGTGGGCGAATCGGGACGCTTCAATTCGGGATGATTCGTCTCGAGCGCGACCAGTTCGGCAAACAGGCGGTCGTACTCGGCATCCGGAATCAGCGGCGCATCCTCTTCGTAGTACGCGCGGTTGTGACGCACCAACTCGGCACGCAACTCGGCCGCGCGGCGGGCGGCGGGCGATGCATCGGTAGCGGTAGGGGCGTTCGCGCCCTGACCCGGAACAGAAGTTTGGGACATGCAAGCAGACTCGGGAGACGGGAAGTCAGGACATTATGCCTTCGACGTACGCAACTGCGCGTTGTCGATCGCTTTCATCCATCAATTGGAACAAAAAACGCCGCTCACCCGACGGTGAACGGCGTGCGTCGAACACGGCATCCGACGGGTCGTCGTCTGCCGCGCTTCGGTTCGAAATTACTGGCTGAACAGGCGGCGCGTGACGGGCGAGCCCGCCGGCAAACCACGCGCCTCGAGGCGTTCGTAGAGCTTGAGCAATTGCTTGTCGACGTTTTGCAGCGCAGCATCGGAGAGCGGTCGACGCTGATCGTCCACCACGCGGCCCCCAATGCGTTGTCCGATCGAACGTGCGTAATCGCACATCAGACGGAACGGCAGCAGGTCCTCGTCGGCCACCGGCACATCGAGCAGCATCGTGATCAGATCGCCGCCCTTGTATGTCAGGTCGTCACGCAGGAAGTTGGTGTCGCCGAACTGCAGCATGAACACCGGATTCTGGCGTGCATCGAGCTTGACGAACCGCATGCCGTCGCGTGAGAGCAGCAGCCCGTCTTGCGTGGCGACCGCCTGCACGTAGTTGGCCGACCACGGCGCGCCGTCCGAAAGCACGTTCACCGACAGTTGGGCATCGCATTGCGCGGCAAAGCTGTCGAGTTCGCGGCCGCGGGCGACCGTCTCCACCATGTCGGGCAATTCGGGCAACGCGTCAGCCGCATCGGCGAGCGTCTGCACGAGATTCGAAAACTCGGAGAACTCGACCTCATTCAGGGCGCCCGCGCGGTTGGCCAACTGTACAGCCATGCGCAACTGGTGGTAGCGCCCGCCGGAGCGAATCAACTCCCACGGCGAATGCTCGTCGGCACGGCCCTCGATGTTGACGGGTTTGCTGCCCGCGCGGCGCATGCGTACCGTCAGCGGCATCAAACGCTCCGCCGCGATCACATTGGCCAACGGCAGCGCAACGACGCAGTCGATGCGCTCGTCGATGACCGGCGGCGGACCGCTCGGCGCAGCCGGCGGTGCCGCCACGGGCACCACGGTCGCAGCCGCTGCCTCGGGCGTGGCAGCC